>JBEKJD010000091.1:0-10589 GCA_050011415.1 Dissulfurispiraceae bacterium
GATATGGGAGTCAAGGTCGTTGATTATGAAGATGCGATTCTTGGCGAAGAGGAAGCCGAAGAAGAGGTTGAAGAGTATGAGAGAGCTGAAGATCTTGTTCAGGCCTATTTTAATTCAATGGGGGACATTTCCATCCTCACAAAAGACGAGGAAACCGACCTTGCGAAGAAGCTTGAAGAAGGCAGGGACATCATAAACAAGATCATATCAGCACTGCCTATTTTCGACAAAATAAAAAATACCATTGATATAGAGGATGAAGAAGGCATCAGCACTGAGGAGGAAAGGGCGGATGAGGCAGTTATAAAAACACTTTCCAGGCTTGAGGATTTAATAGATACAGCCGCAAGAGCTGATGCAAAGGTAAAAAAGTATGGCACACTTAGAGACTTTAGAGTTTTAATAAACGAGAAGAAAAGAAAAGGTCAAAACACAAAACGGTATGAAGTGCTGCTAAAGGAACTCCTCTCTGATTACAAGAAAATAGAATCAGAGGTAGGCATAAAAGTTGATGTTCTTAAAGACCTCTGGTTTAAAATCTCCAAGGCGAGACATCTTGTTATGGAGGCAAAAAACGAGCTTATAACCAGAAACTTGCGCTTAGTTGTCAATATTGCTAAAAACTACGTGGGCAGGGGTTTGCCGTTACTGGATCTGATTCAGGAAGGGAACATCGGCCTCATGAAGGCCGTTGATAAATTCAAATATGAAAAAGGCTTTAAGTTCAGCACGTATGCTACATGGTGGATACGACAGGCCATAACAAGGGCCCTTATCGATCAGACAAAGACAATTCGAGTACCGGTCCATATGATGGAATTCTACAACCGCGTCACCAAGTCATCGAGAGAGCTTACCCAGCAGCTGGGACGCGAGCCGACAAATGAGGAAATTGCAAAGAAACTCATTGTCCCGGTGAGAAAGGTTGAAGAAGTGTTCAGGGCCATACAGGACCCGATTGCGCTACAGACGCCAATTGGCGACGAGGATACGGAACTTGAAGATTTTATAGGAGACAAGACGAGCCCATCTCCATATTCTGACGCCGAACGGATAGAAACTTCAGAGCAGATACAGCGAGTGCTGAGGACGCTCACTCCAAAAGAGGAAACCGTTGTAAGAATGAGATTCGGCATTGGCGTTGACCGTGACCATACGCTTGAAGAGGTAGGCAGATATCTTTCAATAACAAGAGAGCGCGTGCGTCAGATAGAGGCAAAAGCCCTGAGAAAATTGAAACATCCAAGCAGACTGCGGGCGTTGAAAATACTTACCAGTTAAAAACAGGCAATAGGTTATCGGCAATAGGCGATAGGTCACTGATTTTTGTATCTATAGCCCATCGCCTATAGCCAATACCCTATCCTTTTCAGGTTACAGCAATTATGGATTTCTTCACCAGATCCATCATACGCTCCAGTGATTCAATACTTATGCTGATCGGTGGCATGATAACGATCACGTTGCCTAACGGCCTTATCAACACACCTTCTTCTCTTGCCCTGTGAGCAACTTTCCATCCCATTTTCTCTTCCCAGGAGTACGGCTCCCTGGATGGCTTATCAATTACAAGCTCTATCCCGGCCATAAGACCCTTGTTTCTCACATTGCCCACATGAGGGAGCTCGGCGATATCCTTTAATTTACATTCCAAACTGATAATTTTCTCAACCGCTTTCTTCAATGTATGCTCCTTTTCAAAAACCTCAATACATGCAATGGCAGCAGCACAGGCCATGGGGTTGCCAGTATAGGAATGCCCGTGAAAAAATGTTTTTAATTCCCTGAACTCACCAAGAAAAACATTAAAAACCTCATCTGTCGTCAGAGTCACCGCCAGAGGGAGATACCCGTTTGTTATTCCCTTCGAGATACACATTATATCCGGAACTACCTCCTCATGTTCACAGGCAAACATCCTGCCGGTCCTGCCAAAGCCCGTAGCAACTTCGTCCGCAATCAGAAGCACCTGATAGCGATTACAAAGCTCTCTTACGCCCTTCAAATAGCCCTCAGGCCAAACAATCATGCCTCCAGCAGCCTGCACAACAGGTTCAATTACAACCGCGGCAATCTCGCAAGAATGTTCTCTCAAAATATCTTGCATTTCCCTCAGGCATGAAAAAGAACAGTCCGTATGGCTGCCCCTCCCGCATCTGTAACAGTAGGGAGAAGGCGCTTTATAAGACTTAAAAAGTAGAGGGGCAAAAGTGCTGTGAAAAATATCTATACCGCCGACACTTACAGCGCCCAAAGTATCGCCGTGATAACCATTGTCAAGGGACAGGAAAGAATTCCTGCCGCTGACACCCTTGTGGGTCCAGTATTGGAACGCCATTTTTAGGGCCACCTCTACCGCAGTTGAGCCATTATCGGAATAAAAAACTTTTGAGAGCCGGGGTTCAAGACCTGCAAAGGCTTTATCGGTAAGTCCTATGAGCTTTTCAGCAAGTTGTATGGACGGAATGTTGCTCAGCCCAAGGAGTGTAGAATGAGCTATTTTATCAAGCTGCGACCTTATAGCGTCATCAACTTCACACTTCCTGTGGCCGTGGATACTGACCCAAAGCGATGAAACACCGTCAAGGTACCACTTTCCATAAACATCCTTTAAGAAACAGTCCCTCCCTTCCTCAATAATAAGCGGCTCATCTTCAAGCCAGCCTTTCATCTGCGTAAAAGGATGCCACAAATAACGTCTATCCGCTTCTTCCAGGTGTTTTATTTCGTCAGGATAACTCATTACATATGTCCGGCGACAGGCTTTTAGTATAACACAGCAGAGGAAGTCGACAAAAAAAGGGCGCCGAAACCTTCAGCGCCCTTTCACTCCTGTTTATAAGTTCCTGTCAACACCGTTCTGCAATTGAATTCCCGTCAGCAGGACTAATTGACAGTACGCAAAACCTTCTGCCTTCAAGAGAATACGAATGGTCCTCAGCGGTAAAGGATATCTCAGAATTCGCCGCCCTTTCTGAAAGGCTGATTTGTGGCCCATAAATCCATTCACCTTGAGCAGCATTAGCAGACATTTCAGATGTCGCTGAACCTTCTGAAGGACTACCTGAAAGACTGATTACTGGTCCATAGACAAACGAGTTGTCCTCAGCCAAAGCTACACTCGCAACAAAAACTGCCAACAACAATGCCAAAACTATCGTTAGAATTTTATTCATCACTGTCACCTCCCAGAGAGATTGCATTCTCCACTAACCCTCTTAATTTCTAATATATTCTTATATTAGAATATATGCAACTACTGAAATTTCCAATTAGTGTCATTCACAGGCAATCATCAATAAATAAATGTAGTTATTCATTCTTTCCGAACGATTTTAGAGTTGTTCTCAATATTGCTCAATTCCTCTGCATGCTCTGCTATCTCAGATTATTAACACACAAAAAACAGCGCGATAACCGGAAGGATTTTTCTGAAAAGGGCTTTGCTGACCTTAATTTTTATAAACCAATGGAAAGAATTATATATTGAGAATTCAAACCCTCGTTGTTATCGTATATATCGGCGTTTGAGAGATGCCGGAGGCGGTAGGAAAGGCTTATAGGTGTTTTGTTTATAATCATTTCAATTCCGGCTCCGGACATGAGACTGAACATAAAAGGTCCGCCTATCCGATGATTTCCAATGTTTCTGTTGGTTTGAAGATTCGCGCCGACCCCTATTTCCACAAACGGGTTTACGTTCCACCTGAACGGCAGAAGCCTTAGAAACGGCGCAATCCCTCCAACAAAACTTGTTTTCCCTGGATAACCTGATTTTCCCGTGTACTCGTAAAGCTCAAAGTCTCCCTCGATCCGGGCCCGCAGACTTTCACAAGACGAGATAGGCATGTTGAATGCCGGCGTCAAAATAAGTTGTTTGGCTGCCATCCCCTGTAAATCTGCGCCTGCTCCCACTCCCATTTCAAAGTAGCTTTTTTCATCTCCAAAACCCGCATCCGGAATAAGTGTCAACAGAGCTACAATAACAGCAAGCAAGAAACTATGTGTTTTCATTATTGCCCCTATACCAAAGATTTTCCCCGCTATTATTGCACATGCATAAAAAAAATACTACTTCAGTTAATAGCAAAGTAGCCCACTACCAAAAACTCTATCACAATTCGAGTAACAAAACCTTAACACTGGCTTCATATTCCTGTAACATCAAAGCTGATAATATATATCTCAGGCCAATGAAAAAAATCCTGTTCATTTGCGGTTCCATCAATCAAACAACCCAGATGCACCAGATAGCTCTCCACATGACTGACTGCGAATGCTATTTCACGCCATATTACGGTGACGGACTCATTAAAACACTGACAAGCAATGGCTTGCTTGATTTCACCATTTTGGGCGGCGCGTTCAGGCAGAGTACAGAGCGTTACCTGCAGGAGCATAGCTGCACCATAGACTATGAGGGGAGGACTAACCATTACGACCTTGTCCTCACCTGCAGCGACCTGATCGTACAGAAAAATATTAAGGACAAAAAAATAATCCTGATACAGGAGGGAATGACAGATCCCGAGAATCTGGCTTTTCATCTCGTCAAGACCTTTGGCCTGCCCCGCTATCTTGCAAGTACATCAACAACAGGGCTTTCCAATAACTATGAGAAATTCTGTGTCGCCTCCGAAGGCTACCGGGACCTGTTTATCACAAAGGGTGTCAG
The DNA here is from genome assembly GCA_050011415.1 of Dissulfurispiraceae bacterium. Classification (GTDB taxonomy): domain Bacteria; phylum Nitrospirota; class Thermodesulfovibrionia; order Thermodesulfovibrionales; family Dissulfurispiraceae; genus JADFXI01. The sequence goes on from JBEKJD010000091.1 coordinate 4,676, forward strand.
TCCTGAAAAGATCGAGGTAACCGGTATTCCGAATTTTGACAATGCAGCGCAATACCTTAATAACAATTTCGCTTATAAAAACTACGTGCTTGTAGCTACATCGGATGCTCGTGAAACCTTCAAGTTCGATAACAGAAAGGCGTTTCTGAGAAAAGCTCTCTCCATCGCAGGGAACAGGCAATTGATCTTCAAGCTTCATCCCAATGAGAATGTCGGGCGTTCCACAAGAGAGATAAAGCAATTCTCCCCTGACGCCCTTGTTTTCCCGGATGGCAATGCACATCACATGGTTGCTAACTGCGATACCCTGATTACCCAGTATTCTTCACTCGCGTTCACAGGCATAGCACTGGGAAAAGAGGTGCATTCATATTTTGACATCGATTTGCTCAAGCGACTAACACCTTTACAGAATGACGGGAGTTCCGCTCAAAAGATCGCCGACGTCTGCCGGAGTTATTTGCAGTAATATTGCGCTGTTAGGGGGCTGAAATAAAATCGGATCAACACATATTAACCGTAATCCAGACAAGGACAGGTTCGACGAGACTCCCTGCCAAGGCCCTGCTGCCGTTAGGCGGTAAACCTCTCTTCGTTCGCATGACAGAGCGTGTTAAACAGGCCTCGCATACCGGCGAAGTTATTGTAGCCACAACTTGTGATGTGGAAGATAATATAATTGAGCATATTTGCATGAAAGAATCGATCCCCTGCTTCAGAGGACACCAGCTCGATCTGCTCGACCGGCACTACCAGGCGGCTGTCAGCCATAACGCTGATATTGTCGTAAAAATCCCCTCTGACTGCCCTATTATCGATATCAGTGTTATTGACCGGGTACTCAGTTTTTTCAAGAAAAACCGAAAACAATTCGATTACGTGAGCAATCTGCATCCAGCTACTTACCCTGACGGAAACGATGTAGAAGTCTTTACACTAAAGGCGCTGGAAACAGCATGGAAGAACGCCGGCAAAAACTTTGAAAGAGAACACACGACTCCTTATATTTGGGAAAACCCGGAGCTTTTCAGGATCGGGAACGTGGTCTGGGAGACAGGCCTCGATTTTTCCATGTCAGAACGCTGGGTGCTTGATTACGAAGAGGATTACCAGGTCATACAGACAGTCTATAATGCACTTTCACCGAGCGATCCCTTTTTCGGTATCGACAGTATACTCGCTTTCCTTGATGAAAACCCGTCCATTCGCAGTCTCAACGAAAAATATGCAGGAGTTAACTGGTACGGACGCCACATCGGGGAATTACAGACCATAACGCCGGCACAGACGAGACTGCGGGGTGCGGCATGAGAGGGAAAAACTTTTCGGAACTTCAACACATGGCCCTGAAAGTACGGGAGCATTGCATAAGAATGTCAGGCCGCGGAGGCGCCTTTATCGGCTCCGCCCTGTCCTGCGCCGACCTGTTAGTCTACTTGTACGGGCACTTTCTGAAATCGAACACAGGCAACCCGGACCAGGACTATTGTTTTCTGTCGAAGGGGCATGCGGTCCCGGCTCTTTACGGTACGCTTGCAGAAATCGGCGTTGTCCCTGAAGGAAGGCTAAAGGCGCATTTATCAACAAGCGATGATATTTACTGGCACCCCAATAAGAATATCCCGGGCATCGAATTCCACTCAGGTTCGCTGGGGCATTTGCTTCCAGTAGCAGCAGGCGTTGCCCTTGACTGTAAATTGAAAGGACATGGCAACAGGGTAGCCGTGATCCTCGGCGACGGCGAACTCAACGAGGGGTCCAACTGGGAGGCATGTCTGCTGGCAAGCGCCTATAAGCTCGACAACCTTATAATTATTATTGACAGGAACAGGTTTCAGGCAAATAGAAAAACCGAAGAACTTATTCCGCTGGAACCTCTTGAAGCAAAGTTCAGGGCTTTCGGACTCGCTGCCGAAACAGTAGACGGGCATGACTTTGAACAAATAGACGAACTCTTTTTTCGTATTCCCCTGGAGCATGGCCGTCCAAATGCAGTCATTGCTGAAACCGTCAGGGGCAAAGGGCTCCCCAGCATTGAGGCCCGCGCTGACCGCTGGTTTTGCAATTTTTCCGATGAAGAAGTGGAGCTGCTGGTGAAAGAGCTTTACAATACCAGGGCCGGACAAAAAGCAGGGGCCGCTCTATGACCACCTACCAGGAATTGCTCAGGGATATTGCCTTAACAGATGAACGCGTTATAGTGATGACAGCCGAGAACCTGGCCTCCATCCGGAGCATTCCCGGCGCTGTCGGCAATCAGTTCATCGATACTGGCATTGCAGAACAGTCCTTGGTGGGGATGGCTGCCGGGCTCGCCCTGCGGGGCCGCATTCCCGTAGTCCATGCTCTCAGCACGTTCCTGACCATGAGGGCGTTCGAGTTCATCAGGACCGATGTCGGGATCGGCAATCTTCCGGTAAAGCTCTGCGGCGGGGTTGCAGGTTTCCTTTCTGAAGCCAATGGACCGACCCACCAGGCGCTTGAGGATATCGCCCTGATGCGCATCATCCCTTCGATGAACATATTTTGCCCGTCCGACGAACAGGAGCTTACACTGGGACTCAGAAAAATTGTGGAGCATCCCGGACCTTTTTACATCCGGCTGAATCACTCAAAGGCCGCAGTCGAACATTCCCGGGATTTTGAAATCGGCAAAGCCGAGATTGTCTTTGACGGTGACGATATAACGGTCCTGGTTTACGGGACCTTATTTGCCGAGGCTGTCAATGCCTGCAGGATACTCAGTGCAGGGGGGAAGAGTGTAAGACTTCTCAACATGAGGACAGTCAAACCCATTGATGAAGAGGCCATTATCGAATCTGCGCGCCGCACGCCCCTGTTGGTGACCCTTGAAGACCACTTCATTACAGGCGGGCTCTATTCAATTGTGTGCGAAACGCTCATAAAAAATAATGTCATGTGCAAGGTGCTGCCGCTCGGTCTTGAAAACAGATGGTTCAAGCCGGCACTCCTCCCTAATTTGCTTGATCATGAGGGCTTTACCGGAGAAAAGATTGCTGAAAAAATCCTGAAAACGTGTCACGGAGGGCAGTGTTATGCCGCATACAGCTGAATCAATAAGCCAGTATCCCAAAATCATAGAATCGGACAAACTCTATGCCCGCGCCCTGGGGCTCATTCCAAATGTAACGCAGACACTTGCAAAAGGTCCTGCTCAATACATAAAGGGAGTTGCGCCAAAGTACCTCAAAAGAGGCAAGGGCTCTCATGTCTGGGATATCGACGGCAACGAATTCATTGATTTCACAATGGCCGTAGGACCCCTCTCTCTGGGGTACTGTTATCCCCGCGTTGATGAGGCGATACGGAACCAGTTGGAGGACGGCATAACCTTTTCCATGATGCATCCGCTGGAGGTTGAAACAGCCGAACTCATCCGCTCAGTAATCCCTTCAGCCGAAGCTGTCCGCTTCAGCAAAACCGGCGCTGACGTAACATCAGCAGCAGTCCGCCTTGCGCGGGCCTACACAAAACGTAACAAGGTGCTTTGCTGCGGATATCACGGATGGCATGACTGGTATATCGGAGTAACGGACAGGGACCACGGCATCCCCCAGACCGTAAAAGACCTTTCCTTTACCTTCAACTATAATAACCTTGAATCAGTTGAATCCTCCATTGACGATGATATTGCATGTATTATTCTCGAACCCGTTGTATTTGAAGAGCCCAAGGATAATTTTCTCGGCGAAATACGTGAACTTTGCGACCGGCACGGGATCGTGCTGATCTTCGATGAGATGTGGACAGGGTTCAGATTAGCTCTCGGAGGAGCGCAGGAATATTTCGGCATCACCGCTGACCTCATGTGCTACTCCAAAGCAATCGCCAACGGGATGCCGCTGTCAGTGCTCGCAGGTAAAAAAGCTATTATGGAACTGCTCGAAAAAGATGTCTTCTTCTTCACCACATTTGGTGGTGAGGCTTTATCACTTGCAGCAGCGTCCGCAACAATCGCTGAACTGAAAGAACGCGATGTCCCAGGTCATCTGGCCCGGCAGGGAGAAAAGATAAAAGATGCTTACAATGCCGCAGCCTCCCACCTCGGCATCGATTATACAAAATGCATCGGCCTTCCATGCCGTACTCTAATAACATTCGATCCAAAGGCAGGAGATTCGCTCATAATGAAATCCTTTGTCCAGCAGGAATTGTTCCGGCTCGGCATTCTCTGGTCAGGATTTCACAACCTCAGCTTCTCTCATGACGACAGCGATATTCAGCACCTTTCCTGGGCGTACGGCAAGGTGCTTCCGCTTCTCCGGGAAGCAGTAGCACAAAAGAATCTCCGGGAAATGCTGCGGGGCGAACCGGTGCAGCCCGTATTCAGAAGGACCAGCAATTTCAATACGAAACCAATACAGAGGGGACAACAGTGAATCATTTTTCTCTGAAAGATAATGTAGCCATTGTCACCGGTTCCCTCGGGCTTCTTGGCAAACATCACTGTCAGGCCCTTGCAGAGGCCGGGGCACATGTTGTGGTCAGCGATTTGGACGAAAACAAGTGCCGCGACTTCGCCGGCTCCCTGACGCCTGAAGCACTTGGCGCCGGTGCAGACGTGTCGGATGCCGCATCAGTCAGCGCCCTGCTCAAAAAAACTCTGGACCGCTTTGGCCGCATCGACATACTTTTGAACAATGCCGCTGTGGACGAGAAGTTCGAGAACCCGCTCCTTGAATTGCGAATGTCCCAATTTGAACATTTCCCCATCAGTTTATGGAAAAAGATCATGGACGTTAATGTTACCGGCGTGTTCATCTGCTCCCAGATCATTGGCGCAGCCATGGCTAAACAGGGTAAAGGCAGTATAATCAACGTAGCTTCCACTTACGGAGTCGTAGCTCCGGACCAGTCACTCTATAAGGCACCCGATGGACGACAGGTCTTTTTCAAGTCTCCTGCCTACCCTGTAAGCAAAGGGGCTGTTATCTCTTTTACGAAATTCCTTGCAGCCTATTGGGGACACTGCGGCGTCAGGGTCAACGCACTATCTCCCGGAGGGGTCGAAAATGCCCAGGACGACTTTTTCGTAAAAAACTATTCCGCCAAAACACCGCTGGGCAGAATGGCGCAGCCTTCAGATTACCAGGGGGCCATAGTATTCCTTGCGAGCGACGCTTCCAGCTACATGACCGGGGCAAACCTGATCGTTGACGGCGGGTGGACCGCTATATGATGCACGGCAAAGCAGTTACAGCAGCTATCAGGGAAAAGGCGCGAAAGATCCGGCTGCTCCTCACAGATGTAGATGGAGTGCTCACCGACACCGGGGTGTACTATTCGGAGAAAGGAGAAACTCTGAAGCGGTTTTCCATTCGCGACGGTATGGGAGTGGAGCGGCTTCGCAGGATCGTGAATGTCGAGACCGGCATTATCACAGGAGAGAAGTCTGCTTCCATCAGGAAAAGGGCCGACAAACTTCAAATAGCGGAGTTGCATTTAGGGATAAAGGAGAAGGAACAGGTCCTTGAGGAAATTATGCTCAGGACTTCACTCAGCCGCGAGCATATCGCTTACATAGGCGACGATATTAACGACCTCGAAATCATTAAAAAAGTGGGGCTTTCCGCCTGTCCGAGTGACTCGTTTCCAGCAGTAAAAAAAATCGCGGACTTCATTTGCAGCTCAGGAGGCGGGCAGGGCGCATTCAGAGAATTAGCGGAATTCATCATCGCATCAAAACTCAACGGCAAGAACAGCCGTAATAGTCAGGACAAAAGGAGGGACTCTAAATGAAGCCTATCAGGAAGGTTCATCTTAATGAACGGACCATCGGCGAAGGCGAACCGGTCTATATCATTGCGGAAGTTGGGATAAACCACAACGGCTCGCTGGCGCTCGCCAAAAAGCTCATCGACGGGGCGGTTTTTTCCGGATGTGACGCTGTCAA
>JBEKJD010000092.1:0-10572 GCA_050011415.1 Dissulfurispiraceae bacterium
TTAAAACAGTCCCCCGGTGCACCAGCGATACCTGAGCGCCCAGGCTGTTAAGGTATAGCGCATCCGTTGCTGCGGTGTTTCCGCCTCCAACCACAATTACCTTCCTGCCGTCCTTGAAAAAATAACCGTCACAGGTAGCGCAGTAACTCACACCCCTGCCGTACAGGTCCTTTTCTCCGGGAGCATCCAGCTTCTTGTGTTCGGCGCCTGTGACAATAATAATCCCCTTTGCCCTGATTAACCTTCTGGTTGTTTTAAGCTCGAAGATATCGTCCGATTTTTTTATATCGCTGACGCCTTCGCTTTCAAAAATATATGTATACTGCAATGCCTGCTGGTACATGATATCGACAAGGTTTTTCCCTGCTATCTGGTAGTAGCCGGGATAGTTTTCAACAACCGGCGTTATGAGCACCTGGCCTCCTACCGTGGCCTTTTCGATAACAGCGGTTTTCAGGCCGCTGCGCCCTGAATAAATGCCGGCAGCAAGCCCTGCCGGGCCGCCGCCGATAATCGCTATGTCAAGATCAACTGTATCCCCTGAAAAAGAAGCTGACATAAACTCAACCGATGAGAGGCTGAGTATCTCCTCTACAAACAACTCCGGGGGACGCACCCCGGCGCCGATCGGCACATTATTAATAACTGTAAAGGGGACAGTGATTATATGGTACTTGTCCATGTAGTCCCTGTTCTCGTACATTTCGATTACTTCCACTGTAATGAGTTCAGGCAATGCAACGGCGGCTGATATGGCAACAAGGGCATGCTGAGGACAGTAGGGACAGGTAGGGGAGACAAAGACCTGGATATGCCTCTGCTCCTTCAGGTCAAACAGCCTCTTCAACGACTGTTCCGAAAGAATGGTGCCGTTGTTCGATGCAAGAATAAGGGCCATTATCAGGGTGCGCCCTTCTTCGCCCACGGGAGCGCCGACATAACTGATCCTGAACCTGTCAGGGCTTATAAGAATAGTTGGTGACCGGGTAATGCCTTTATGTTTTGCCTCATCACTGTCCAGCGTAAAAAAAAGCACCTTTACCTTATCTGTAATTCCGGCTATCCCTGTCAGAAGCATAGTAGTCGCCTCGTTGTACTGGTTGGACTCTTTGCTTAGGTAGACCTCGATGTCAACAACGTTTTGCAGTTGCTTGAATGTATCGCTCAATACCTTTTTGGTTTCATCGGGCAGCATATCGGCGAACTGATCTCCCATACTTGTAATTATAACAAAAAAAGGTAATAGGTCATAGGTTATAGGGCATGGTTCAAAGTATTGAAGGTGAGAAGATGGGAAGTTGCGAAGTTGAGCGAAACAGCCCTGGTAACCTTACAGCGTCACAAGTTCTCAACTTCTTATCCTCCGGGATTTTGCCTGTAACCCATAGCCTATAGCCTACAGGGCAAACGCACTATGTGATGGCAAAACGAAATTCTCGTCATGCCCGAAGGTATTAATCGGGCATCCAGAAACAAAAGACCTGGATTCCCGCTTACGGACTGCCAACAGTACCAACAGTAGGTGCTTGAAGCACCAGAAGTAGGTGCCTTAGGCAGGTGCTCTTAAGCACGGGAATCACGACTTTTACGCACTTGTTTTTGACTTTATAGGAATATAGCAGTTTGTTTTTACTTGAAAAACACACAGTGCGTTTGCCCTGCTATAGCCTATTACCTATTGCCTGTATTTTGTTATAATTATTTATGCGGAAAGTCGGCTTTGTTTATAGTCCTGTCTTTTTGAAACATGCAACGCCTTTGGGACATCCTGAGTCAAAAGAGCGGCTGACAGCTATAATTGAAATCCTTGAGAGTGCTCCCTGTTGGAAGGATATTGTCCTGTTTGAACCATCAAAGGCTGAATATCGGGACCTTGAGCTTGTCCATACCCCTCACTACATCGAAGAAGTAAAGAATTTTGGAACAGGCCACCTTGACCCCGATACTTATTTATCAAAGGATAGCCTTGAAGCAGCGCTCTATACCGCCGGCGCTGTTATCAAAGCTGTCGATCAATGCAAATCCGGAGAAATACACCGTGCGTTTTGTGCTGTCAGGCCTCCCGGCCATCATGCAGAGGCACGCCACGCGATGGGGTTTTGTATTTTTAACAATATTGCGATCGGCGCGCGGTATGCGCAAAAAGCAGGCTATAGAAAGGTATTTATTGTCGATTTCGACGTCCACCACGGCAATGGTACGCAGCATATTTTTTACGAGGATGATACTGTTTTTTATTTCAGCACTCATCAGTACCCTCACTATCCCGGCACTGGCAGCAGCTCAGAGCATGGGAAAGGCAAGGGTGAGGGATATACATATAATATCCCTATGCGTGCCGGTTCCGGTTATAAGGAGTTTTTCGCTGCTTACTGCGAAGTTCTTCCCGGACTGGTGAGGGAATTTGCACCCGACATACTCCTGGTCTCTGCCGGCTATGATATACATGCACAAGACCCGCTTGCAGGTTTGAGTGTAAGCGATGAAGGTATTCGCGCCATTGTTTCCGGCATTCTCTCATCCCCGTCCGATCCGGAGCATACCCCTGTTATCTTTGCCCTTGAAGGCGGGTATGACCTTGCCGCGCTCGGCAATTCAGTACGCATAACAATTGAGGAAATGCTGAAGGATTAACTTAGGGCTCTCGAGTATGCCGTAAGAAAAATCGACATTGGTCTACTCCAGGGAAGGCTTTGAGCAAACCGGGAATATGACGTTCAAAAATCTCAGCAACAATATCTATATCGTTCGTTAGTCTTGGCTCACCGTAAGCCATGGAAGCTACCGAGCCTCTAACAAGATACGGAATTTGAAGACCTTCAAATGTCTCTATGATCTTTTGAAGGAGTTCAAACGGACCCATGAGACAATCTCCTGTTAACTTCCCGCCTAAGCATTTCCAAAGAAAACTAAAGTAATGGTAGAAGATCGAGTTGATGGTTCGATGCTCATAATGTACCGGGAAAGGAGGATAAAATACGCACAGATTCAGGCCAGGCCGGAGAAAGTGCATCAAGAGAAGCAGAAAGTAAGGCGGCAGACAAGTCATAGCCTGCCTGCAGATCACCCTGTGAGACAAGCAGTGGATTATATGATTAGAAGGCAAGAATTGCGGAAAAGGTTGAGGAAAGCTGCAGCGTAAAAACCGGACATTTCTATTTTGGTAAAAATAGGACATTTCTAAATTGGCTTGACACTCGCTGCACCGCACCTTGACACCAGCTTGAAAAAATGCATACTAATACATATTTATTTGCAGTTAATCTTTTTCACTCACTGGTATAAAAAAGTGCACAATAACCAGCTTAAACAGCTAAAAAGTGAAGCTGACTCCCAAAAAGCGGAACACTTGCTCTGCGCATGGGAAAACCAAGTAAAAGTTTTAAATAATCCGCTTGCTTGGAGCGGTTTTATCTGGGCGTTTGGGATTGCTTGCAGTTTTTTTGGAATTTTATTCGGGTTCATAACAAAAAACGCTTTGACAGGGCTCCTTGTGACAGGAGTATCTTTTGCCGGCTTCATCTCTTTGGTTTTCATCATAGCCATGGGTATAGACCTATCAGGTGGATTAAAAACACGTTTTGCGATAACTTCTAAGGGAATAAGAAGCTCACGTGGAAAAGGTTCTCGTGCAGCGGCTGATGCAGCTTTCTGGATGGGAGTAGCCACAGGCAACCCAACAGGAGTTGCTGCGGGAATGCAGGCTAAGCGCGAGCAGGATATTTGGATGTCACACTCGGATGTGGCAACGGTAAGTATACGTTCGAACAAGAACATAATACTTGTTCGTGGCGGATTTCTACAAAAACCTATAGGTCTATATTGCACGGTGGAAAATTTTAAAGAGGTTGAGGAAATTTTAAGGAAAAATTGCTCAAAAGCAAAATTTTCATGAATAAACCTAAAACCAAGAAGAACCAAGAACCAAGAATCGAAACAAAGCAACGAACCGAAAATGGCAAGTAAGAAACAGGACAAAAAACACAACGACATAAAAAGCACAGAAAGAATATATACGTAACATTCATCGGTCAGATTCCAACGGACCATCTATTTCTAAAAGAAACCGTGCGACTGTGGCAAGAATGCGACAGTGTGAACTTCAGGAAGACACCGAAATATTGCTACGGTTTTTTGCCGACGCCTTTTTTTGCGTGATACAGGGCAAAACTTGCGAACTATCTTCACTGTTCTGAATGACTCTCATGCTCTCTCAATGTCTTCCTGAAATCGACGCGAGTTGCAATTTCCTGAATATGTTTGATGCGGGAAGAAACTATCAAAACCAGGATTTTCCGATGCAACTTATAATTGGCAGTTTTGGATTCACGCAACTGTATGAAGGTTACGAGCTGAATTAGTCGCCCCTCACCCTGCAATGAAATGCCAAGTTGACAAGAGTTCCATTTAAGTATTATAAAATACAATCTCAGGTGCCGTAAGGATTAATAGGGAATCCCGTGGGGCGGAAGCGCCGATTCGGGAGCGGGCCCGCCGCTGTAACCGGGGACGAAAGCCGACTGAGCCACTGGAGTTAAACTCTGGGAAGGCCGGTAAGTAGGAAGATCCGAGAGCCAGAAGACCTGCCTGTGAGACTCAGTGATTTGTTGCTGGTGACGGGAAGTTCATTCAGGCAATGCTCTGGCATACCTCCGTTTTCCACGCAACCTTTCACTCATTACCCACTCCTTGCCGTGGCTGGAAGGAAAGAGGATAAAGTAAATCAGGGTGCAATCCTCAGGGCATTTTTGCCTTGGGGATTTTTTTATTTTCAGGAGAAAGAGAAAATGAAACAGCTGTATTCAGATGAAAAATGGATGCTTGACAAAAGGCATGAGCTCGTGTTCTAATTGATATAGTTTATCATTATCAAAATCAAAACCGATTATGGACACGGAACAGGCCAAAAAATTATTTTCCGATTCACTTAATGCAAGGGGATTGCGGCATACTTTGCAGCGGGATACCATTGTCGAATGCTTCCTGGCCGCGGGCCGGCATATTACGGACGATAACCTGTACGATGAGGTCCGGAAAATATCTCCGTACATCGGCTTTGCAACGGTACATCGCACGCTCAAGTTGCTCTGCGAAATCGGCATTGCCGAAGAAATTAAAATTGGTAATGAAAAAGCCAGATATGAGCAAAAGGTGGGCAAAGGCCACCACGATCATCTTATCTGTACCAAATGCGGGGAATTTACAGAGGTGCATGACAAAAGAATAGAAATGCTTCAGGACAAACTTGCTGAGGCAAAAGGGTTTAGTCCTGCAAGGCATAAGCTGGAAATATACGGATTGTGTAAGAAGTGCAAGTAAGTACATTTTTATGTTTATTTCGATATGAAAGAGGATTGAATTTTCTATTAGGAGGCATTGCATGTATATTTTGAATCACTATCCACAGATAAAGCGCTTCGCCTTAATCGGCGTCGTGGTAATCATTCTCGTGCTGGGTGTTGGGTTGGTCACGCGGTTGTTCAACTCGTCAGGCCATGCTGCAGCACAGGAGACCACACCAGAGGCTCTTGTCCATCAGGGCGACAAATTCATCATCCCCCAGGGTTCCGCATTGCGTTCGAGGCTTCTTGTGCAACAAGTCGCCATAAAGAATAGCCCGCACATTCTTGTGTTGCCGGCTGCTGTAGAGGCTGACCCTGCTCGCACGATCAACATCCTGCCGCCTGTGGCCGGCAGAGTGGTGAAGCTCAACGTCAGTCTGGGTGACCGAGTTGTAAAAGGCCAGCCGATAGCCGTTATAGAATCTGGCGACCTTGCTCAGGCTTATGCTGATGACGACAAGGCACGCGATGAGTTGCAGCATGCCGAGAGCACCCTGGAGAGGGTACGTGGCCTCCAAAAAGCCGGAGCGGGAGCCCTTAAAGACTTGGAGCAGGCCGAAAGTGATTATGCCCAGGCCAAGGCCGAATTCAACCGCGCTGAAGCGCGCCTCAAACAAATCGGCGTTCCGTCCCAGCCTAAAGACGGGTCACGCCTCCTGACGCTTATTGCGCCAACTACCGGAAGCGTCACCGCCCTCATGACCGCGCCGGGTGCATTTGTCAACGATGTGACTGTATCGCTCATGACTATTGCAAATCTCGATTCTGTTTGGGTTACGGCGAACGTGCCGGAGATCGATATCGCTAACATTGCTAAAGGGCAGTCCGTCGACGTGTCCTTTGCAGCTTACCAAGGACAGGTCTTTCACGGTACAGTAGCATTCGTAAGCGATGTGGTTGAACCCGACACACACCGCAACAAGGTGAGGATAGCCTTCGCCAATCCCGGCGGCAAGTTCAAACCAAATATGTTTGCCAATGCGAGCTTCAATGTACCTCAGAAATCCTCGGTGTTCGTGCCGAATTCAGCCCTGCTCATGGATAACGACAGCACCATCGTGTTTGTGGAGGTTGCGCCATGGACTTTCATTAAGCGCCCTGTACTTCCCGGGTATGGAGAGGGCGAAGGCGCCCGCATCGACCAGGGGCTGAATCCCGGAGACCGCATCATTGTCAAGGGAGGGGTGCTCCTCAATGATTAATCGATTCGTCAGCATCTGCCTTCGCAAGCGGCACGTTGCAATTATGGTAGCGATTCTTCTCGCCATTTTCGGCTATTACTCGTGGACAAAAATGTCAGTCGAGGCGTATCCGGAAATCGGTGATGTCACCGCGCAGGTTGTCACTCAGGTGCAAGGTCTCGCCTCCGAGGAGGTAGAGCAACAGATCACAACTCCGTTAGAGCGGGCGCTGGCCGGAACTCCCGGGGTTGAGTCAATGCGTTCAAGCAGCACGTTCGGTCTTTCTCTCATTACATTAGTGTTCCGCGACGGGGCAGAGGACTACTGGTCGCGCCAGCGCATCATGGACCGTATCAACCAGGTCAATCTTCCTTCAGGCATACAGCCTGGCCTCGATCCGGTAACAGGCCCGGTTGGTGAAATCTACCGCTATACGCTTGAATCTGACACAAAGAACCTTATGGAGCTTTCGGAAATACAGCGTTGGATCGTTATCCCGGCACTCGAGCAGGTGCCTGGTGTTGTTAATGTAGATAACTTCGGCGGATTCACCATGCAGTTCCAGCTTGAGCTTGAACCGTCCCAACTGCAGCGTTATGGCATCGGCCTCAACGACGTGGTTACAGCCATCAACAACAACAGCTCTAATGCAGGAGGCAGCCGCATCTCACGCGGCGAGCAGGGCTATGTTATCCGCGGCATCGGCATGGTACACACGCTTGGCGATCTTGGCAATATCGTTGTCACCCAGCGCAACAGCGTGCCAATCCTGGTGCGCGATCTCGGCAGGACTACATACAGCCATCAGGAGCGCGAGGGCATTCTCGGCAAGGACACCAACCCTGACACCATAGAAGGCATCGTGGACCTGCTCAAGTATCAAAATCCATCGGAAGTCCTGAAAGGCATCCACGCCAAGGTTGCGGAACTGAGCAACCAACTGGGTCCTATGGGGGTGCGTATCGTTCCGTACATTGACAGGGACGACCTGGTGCAAGCGACGATCCACAAGGTCTCCCATACCGTACTTGAGGGGATCGGTCTGGTGTGCATAGTGCTGATACTGTTCCTTGGCAGCCCGCGCAGCGCGTTGATCGCAGCAGTTACCATACCGTTCGCCCTGGTGGTAGTCTTTATCGTAATGCACTTCACAAAGATGCCTGCCAACCTGTTCTCACTTGGAGCTATTGATTTCGGCATTATAGTGGACGGCGCCATAGTAGTGACCGAGGCCATACTGCGAAGGCGTGAGGCGGACCTATCCGCTGCCTTGAGCGAGCACGACGTGTTTAATACGACTACACAGGTTGGGCGGCCTATTTTCTTTGCCACACTCATAATTATCACTGCCTACCTCCCGCTGTTTTCTTTCGAGCGGGCCGAGGCCAAGCTGTTCTCGCCAATGGCTTATACTGTGGGCTATGCCCTGTTTGGCGCACTCCTGTGCACGTTTACCCTGATTCCCGGCCTGGCTTATATTGCCTTTCGGAAACCAGGACCGGTTTTCCACAACCGACCGCTCGAATGGCTACAAAATGGCTTTCGTAGAACCTTGGAACGCATGCTGTCAGTGCCGAAAATTGCATATTTTATAGGTGGCGCGGCGCTAATAGCCGTGGTCGGTCTTGGCGTCACCACCGGCCGCGAATTCCTGCCCGAACTTGATGAAGGTGCCTTGTGGCTACAAGTGCAGTTGCCGACAGGCCTGTCGCTCGACAAGGCGAGCGAGATGGCCGGGGAACTGCGACGCACACTGCTCGAATTTCCAGAAGTATCTTATGCCATCACCCAACTAGGACGCAGCGATGACGGCACCGATCCATGGACACCCTCACACATCGAAGCGCCTGTCGGCCTGAAACCATACAACACCTGGCCCAAGGGCGAGACCAGGGCTGACTTTCTGCGTCGTCTCAACGCCCGCTTTCAGCAGATGCCGGGATTTGAAATCGGTATCAGCCAGCCAATCATCGATATGGTCTACGATGCGATAGGCGGCTCGCACAGCCCGCTGGTAGTCCGCATTGTCGGCAACGACCTCAATGAGCTGCGCCGCATCGGCGGAGAGATCGTGAACGTACTGCACGGCATCCGGGGCACAGCGGACGCCTCTGTCTTTCAGGAGCCTCCGATTCCCCAAATCGCCATCAACATCGACCGCGAAGCTGCTGCCCGTTACGGCATCAACGTATCGGACATCACCAACCTGATCCAGACCGGGGTCGGTGGCGCACCGGTCAGCACGGTCTATGTGGCTGACCGCACGTACAACGTTACCGTGCGATTCCCGCAAAACACTCGCAATAATCCTGAGGCACTTGGGAAACTGGAACTGACTACCTCCAGTGGTGCGCATATCCCTCTTTCTGAGGTAGCCCATATCAAACTTCAGACCGGTGAAAGCAATGTTACGCATGAGATGGGGCACCGTGCACTACTCGTACGAATCGACAATATGGACCGAGCCCTGTCCGATTACCTGGAGGAGGCACAGCGCAAGATCGACCAGACGGTGAGGTTTGACCATACCAAATATCGCCTTGAATGGGGCGGTGAATTTGAGAACCAGCAGCGCGCCCAGGCCCGATTGACTGTGATTATGGGCATAGTACTAGCGCTCATGGCGGTATTCCTGTTTGCCGAATTCGGCAAGATGCGTCAGGCGGTGCTGATCCTCGGAGTAGTGCCGCTTGCGACACTGGGCGGCCTGACCGCGCTCCACCTCACCGGCGAAACGCTGAATGTCGCCAGCGCTGTCGGCTTTATCGCGCTATTCGGCGTGGCCGTGCAAAACGGCATAATCATGGTTGCCAACATCAACCGGGTGCGCGAGCAGGGTGTGGCGTTGCGCGAAGCTGTAGTCTCAGGTGCGGTTGAGCGTTTCAGGCCGGTGCTTATGACTGCAACTGTTGCGAGCGTGGGTATGCTGCCCGCGGCATTGGCTACCGGCATCGGCACCGACGTGCAGCGCAACCTCGCCACTGTTGTTGTTGGCGGTCTGGGGCTTGCCACCCTGCTCACGCTGTTTATTCTGCCGACCTACTACTTCACTCTGGAAAGATGGGTGGAACATCGTCAAAGCACAAAGCCCCATTTGCTAAAGAGGAGGATTGACCGTGAATAGACCTATAATCATCTTATGTATTCTCTTGGCCGGATGTGCGGTAGGGCCTGATTTTCAGCGCCCGACTGTCCCTGCTGTCGATGGCTACACTCCGCAGCCCCTTCCCGCTCAGACTGTATCGGCTGAGGTCAAAGGCGGCGAGGCCCAACGCTTCGTGCAGGACATGGACATACCCGGTCAATGGTGGACGCTGTTCCATTCGAAACCGCTCACCAACCTGATCGACCAGGCGCTCAAGGCCAACCCGGATTTGGAAGCTGCTCAAGCAGCACTGCGCGGAGCCTGGGAAAGCGTCTATGCACAACAAGGCGCCTTCTTTCCCAGTGTTGAAGCCAATTTCAATCCAACACGCCAAAAGACAGCCGGAGTGTTAACCAGTCCGTTACAAAGCAACAGTTACACCTATAGCCTTCACACCGCGCAGGTTTCTGTGGCCTACGCGCCGGATGTCTTCGGCGGCATACGACGGCAGGTGGAATCGCTCAAAGCTCAAGCGGCTTCGCAGCGCTTCCAGCTCGAAGCAACTTATCTGACGCTCACCTCCAATGTAGTTGCAGCAGCAGTTCAGGAGGCTGCTTTGCGTGGACAGATCGAAGCTACAAAACGAATCATAGGTATCCAAAGCCAATCTCTCGACCTGCTTAAACGACAATATGACCTGGGCCAGATTGCAACTTTGGATGTAGCGGCACAGGAAGCGGCGCTGGCACAAGTGCAGGCCATGCTGCCGCCGCTCGAAAAACAATTGGCCCAACAACGCGACTTGATTGCCAGGCTCGCAGGGCGTTTCCCGAGCGAGAAATTGGCTGAACAGTTCGAACTCTCATCTCTGCAACTGCCGCAGGAACTCCCTGTGAGCCTTCCCTCCAGGCTTGTGGAACAGCGACCGGATGTCCAATCTGCAGAAGAACAACTGCACTCTGCA
>JBEKJD010000093.1:0-10530 GCA_050011415.1 Dissulfurispiraceae bacterium
TGATTTGACGATCTTGCCGGAAGCGTTATAGACTATTAATAAATAATGGCAAAGGAGGAAAACTGACAATGTTTGAAGGTTTATTCCAACCCATGCATTTGTTGATCGTATTGGTTATTGCACTGGTTGTTTTCGGACCAGGCAAACTTCCTGAACTCGGCGCCGGTCTCGGGAAAAGCATAAGAGAATTTAAAAAAGCCTTATCTGATGCTGAAAAACAGCCCATGATTGATAATAAGACAACCGAAAATAAAAAAACCGGGGGTGGGGTTTGACGAAAAAAAGCGGGACCTATAAGAGCGAGAAAAGGAAAAAAGAATTAATGAAGCAGAAAAAACAGGAAGAAAAAAGACAGAAGCGTTTCAGCAAGGATGGTACGCCGGATGAGAAAGTTGAACAAACCCAAGGTTAGCCTGTTCCGGTTATCACTCCATGCACTGTATCGCTCAATTCCTGGACCTTATATGGTTTTGTGATAACGCCTCTAAAACCGTATCTCTTAAAATCCGCCATTATGGGATCATTGGAATACCCGCTTGAAACGATTGCCTTCACACCGGGATCTATTTTCAATAGTTCTCTTACAGCCTCCCTGCCCCCCATGCCGCCTGGTATAGTTAAATCCATGAGCACCACGTCAAAAGGGTTGGCCGATTCTCTGGCTTTCTTAAAGAGTTCGATTGCTTCCGCGCCGTTGGCAGCTAATTGGACCTCATATCCGAGCGTTTCCAATATTTGTCCGGCTACATCTCTAACCAGTTCTTCATCATCCATCACAAGAATGCTGCCTTTGCCAGGGGCCGGTCTGTTTCCGCCACTCTGCAATATTATTTGCGGCTCTGACGCCGGCAGATAGAAAGTAAAGACTGTCCCGATTCCCTGTTCCGATTCCACAGTGATATGTCCATTGTGATTATTAATTATGGAATAAACCGTTGCAAGACCCAAGCCTCTTCCGCTCTGCTTGGTTGTAAAAAAAGGGTCGAATATTTTTTGCAGATATTCTTTTTTTATGCCTGTACCGAAGTCTTTAATGGCTATTTTTATATACTTTCCTTTTTGTAATTGAACGGCATCGTTATCACCAAGGACGACATTATTGCAGCTGACATCTATTATCCCGCCTTCAGGCATAGACTGTTCAGCATTGAGGACAAGATTGTTGATGACCTGGCTGATTTGTCCCTCATCAACTTCAGCAGGCCACAGATCATCGGCTATATCGAATTTGCACTTCACATTTGATCCGCTTAAAACAAAACCGGCGCAATCTTTGATCAAGTCTGCAATCGAGGTCAGTTTCTTTACGGGGGCGCCACCCCGGGAAAATGTGAGCAATTGCTGTGTCAAATCCTTTGCCCTGGCAGAGGCTTTTTCAGCCCCGGTCAGTCTTTCGAATATTTTGTCCCCAGGTTGCGCCAACATTTTTGCGAGTGAGATGTTGCCCAGGACACCGGTAAGAAGGTTGTTGAAATCATGGGCAATCCCTCCGGCGAGGATGCCCAGAGATTCAAGTTTTTGTATTTTTAAAACTTCTTTTCTCATGTTCTCCTTTTCGGTTGTATCTCGAAACACCAGTACCACACCAATAATTTTGCTTTCACTGTCGCGTATAGGGGCGCCGCTGTCTGCAATAACTCTTTCAGTTCCATCACGCGATATCAATAGAGTATGGTTGGCAAGCTCGACAATCATGCCGGTTTGGAGTACCTTATCCACAGGGTTTTCGCAACGCTCTCTTGATAGCTCATTGATAATATGAAAGACTTGATCCAGGGGTTTACCCGCAGCGTGCTCCTGTGTCCATCCTGTCAGGCCTTCAGTTACTTTGTTTATTAATACTATTTTTCCTTCTATGTCTGTCGTGATAACACCATCTCCTATGGACCGCAGCGTCACGGCAAGGCGCTCTTTTTCCTCGGCAAGTGATTCTTCAGCCTGCTTCCTTCTTAAGAGTTCTGTTTCCAGCTCAGAAAAGTTTTTGCGCATTTTTGTACTCATAGTATTAATTGCTGTTGCCACTTCGTCGATTTCATCCATATTTTTACCCTTGCCGGCCCGTCCTTCGAGGATTAACTGTTTTTCGGATTTCCAGGGGTCCTGTTGCCTGAAATAAGCGGCTATTGTTATAAGATGTTTTGTGACGCTAATCTGAAAAATCAGGAATACGAACAGAGATATGAGAAAGACTTCCAACCCCTGATAGAAAAATATCTGCAGCAGGACGCCCCGAAGCTCTTCATACACTCCATTTAAACCGGCGCTGACGTAAAGGGCGCCTATGAACAGCTTTCTGTTATCATGGAAGTAATAAATAGGGAATTCACGATTTAAAGTGTCTTTGTCACCCGGTACACCTGCAGATACAATAATTTGATTTTTAAATTGTATCTTTGCGTATTTCATATGTGCGACATTTAGAAGCCCGTTCAGCTCAGTCTGGAGCTGTTCCTTGTCCATCACCCATAAATTTGCGGCAATACTTGGCAGGCTGCCGGTTTCTATTTCTCTAAATTCCTGATTTATTTCCTTTAAAGCGTTTTTGTAATCGAAATATAGCCGGAAGCCGGCTGAAAACGTCGTGAGAAGCAGACTGAAAAGCAAAACAGCAACTAATAAACGGTAAGCGATGGAATGCCTTAATTTATTCGGCCCATTCATTCTTTGTCCTGTTTAATTGAATTAACTCTTAAAGCCTCACCGGCGATTTTACCATAGGTACCGTCTTTTTTCATGCCTCTTATGGCATCTGTCAATAATGGGACCAGGTCTTTATTTTTTTTGTGCATATACAGGTACATGTCCTTTACAGCCAGGGGAGGCTTCATAATGCGGATATCGGCATATCTTAATTCGTTGAGCAATGCGTTACCCTGCATCCGGTCATAAACTATTATGTCGACTTTATCCGTATTCAAAAGGTTAAAGAGAATGTTTGAGTTCTTGACTTTGATTACTGACTTGGCCCCTGCAAGATTAGCCTCAAGTATCTTCCACCCTGTTACAATACCGACATTGTAAGGCTTTAAGCTGTCCCAGCCGTTTATGCGGAAGTTCAATCTTTTTGTGAAGGCGACAAATTCAAATTTTGTTATATCTTCCGGCACTCTGATCAAATTAGAATAAAGTTTATTTATTCCTTCGATACGGGCAAAATCCCCGTCATCTACACCTTCATTGGCATTTATGAGCGCTCTTTCGGAAGGCAGGCGGATAATTCTTATCGAAACGCCTATACGTTTGAAAGCCTCTGTCAAGACTCTGTCGCAAATCCCGGTAAGATTCGGTGTTGAATTAGGCGTGGCATTGGCAGTGTTCAGAACTATTGTTGATCGAAGATTTTCGGCAAGAATCAGAGCCGGCGCTAATGCAAGGGATAAAGCAAAAAAAGCTGTGAGCGCTGATATTTTTTTTAATGTTACGCGAAACATGCCATAATTATACATATATTTGTCCAATTTAATCAGCAAGTCCGCACCATGCTGATTGCTTTTTGTAACGATGTTTTGGTAAATTTCAGTCAATGACCGATAAAGAGGCGCTTATAGATATAATTCGGGAGCGTTCCTTCCAGTGCAGCAGCGAGCCTGTATTCAAGCTTTCCTCAGGAGGCGTAAGCCGCTTTTATTTTAATATGAAGAAAACAACGCAGTCCCCTGACGGCATGTACCTTGTCGGCAAGCTGGTATTCGAAAAAATCAGAGAACTGGGACTGTTCCCGGATGCCATAGGCGGACTGACTATGGGAGCAGACCCTATAGCTTATGCAGTTGCCATGCATTCCTATTATATGAAAGAACCGATACAGGCCTTCGTTGTCCGCAAAGAGCCGAAGGAGCATGGATTAAAGCTGCCGATTGAAGGTAATGTAAAGGCCGGGGACCATGTTGTGATCATTGATGATGTAGTGACCACCGGGGGTTCTACAATAAAGGCAATAAACGCTGCCAGGGAATACGGCCTCATTATAGATGCCGTGATTGTACTTGTCGACCGTTGTGAACGGAACGGCAGACAAAATATTGAGGCTTTGGGGTATAAGGTATACGACATTTTCACTGTCATTGACTTCGGAGAGGCATAATCATAAAATAATCTTATGAGCCTATTATAATATTTAACTTGCTTGTGACTTTTAGATAATAATATCCTTGAACAAAGCAGTATAGACAAAACTTTTATGGATTGCCGCGATTTAAGCAAGATTGTAAAACAGCCGCATCACTATCACAAAAAAGGAGGTGAAATACTAACGATATTCAGGTTTTTTCTTTGTTCTTGGGTGCATAACGGTTATTAGGACAAGCAGCACATCAGAAAAAAATGAAAAAATACTTGAAAATGGGGGAAGTATGAGGCAAAAACTTTCGGTCTTAATATTGGGGCTACTTATCATAGCAGGGCTTGTAGTTTTCGGCGGCGCTTCTAAAAACAGTATTGCTGCTATGGACATGTCGGGCGAATCGTGTTATACAATGCCTGGTGATACCATAGAGGCCAAAGTGGTCACGCCGCAGGATATTACTTTCAATGGCATTGCGTATATCGCAGGGCATGGCGGACATGTAGCGGTTATCGATATGCGTACAATGAAGTCTCCGACAGACCTTGAAAAAGGCAGGATTGTCCTTACCGAGGCAGGCTCGGAGATGGAAGGAAAGATTGCGGGGATGAGCTTTGAAGAGGTAAAGAAGTCCGGCGGCACACATGGCCAGGTCCTTATTAATGAGAATGGGAAAAAGTTTATGATTGCCGGCACATTAAGCGGCGATGTTTACAAGATTGACATGGCCACAGGGAAAAAAGAGGGACCCATAAAGGTCGGAGAGAAATTCTGCGGCGCTATTTTAGGGCCTGACGGCAAAATATATCTCGAAGACATGGCAAACGGCAGCGTGTATACATGGGATTCGGCAACGCTTAAAACAGTTGATAAAATGCCGGTCGGCGCAGCCGTATGCGGAATTCAGTGGACCAAGAACGCGAAGAAAGCCTATATAACCGACATGCCTTTGGGAAAAGTATACGTATACGACTGGACTACAAAGAAGCTGGTAAAGACAATTACCAGCCCTGAATTGACTTTTATTCACCAGGACCGCATGACACCCGACGGCAAATATCTGTGGGTCAGCGCTCCTAACGAGTTTGATCCGGGTCTGAAGCCTGGGACGCATAAGAGCCAGGTTATTGTTATTGACACAACGAAAGATGAGATAGTCAAGAGGATCATACTGCCTGATAGTGTAAGGCCTCACGACTTTGCATTTACCGCAGACGGTAAATATGCATTACTTACATCAAGGACGTATGCTGATGACAGCCAGCTTAATGTCATGGACCTGAAAAATGCCAATATTGTAAGGCAGGTTTCGGCTTGCGCGAGCTGCCACAAGGAAAATGGCGTGGAAGTCAAAGTCGACAAGGGCTCGCCGCTTCTTTGCGGTATTGATGTCGACTGGAATCCCGGCAAATAACCTGATTAATTATTGACAATTTTTGAAAAAAAGGGGCAGACTAATATCTGCCCCTTTTTTATGTTTTGTGAGAATGCGGACAAGAGGGTTAAAGGTTTTTACCGATGAATAAACTTACGATAGCCTCCATTGCTGTTAAAAATCTCAGCAGGAAAATAATAAGGACTGTAATGCTGTTGCTGGCAGTGACAGTGGTCGCCGGGACCACATTTTCCGCAACCCTCTTCATAATCAGCATGCAGAACGCCCTGAAGATAGGCACCTACCGGCTCGGCGCGGATATCCTCGTGGTCCCCGAGAAAAATGCCGCCGAAGCCAGTTCGGCGCTGTTGGCTGGTGAGCCGACCAGTTTTTATATGTCAAGGGCTGTGCTCGATAAAGTCGTGCATATTGAAGGCGTGAAGGAAGTGACGCCGCAGCTTTTTATTAAACCATCCTCTTTTACTTGCTGTTACAATGTTGATGTCTTTCTCATGGCCTTTGATCCTGCAACAGACTTTACTGTCACTCCGTGGCTGAAACGGAATCTTAAAAAGCTTTTGAGCGGCAACGAGGTGATAACGGGCAGGAACGTACCTGTGGTTGCCGGTGATACGCTTCCCTTTTTCGGCACTCCCTTTACTGTCGCAGGGACCATGGAACCCACGGGCATGAAATTTTTTGACCAGGCGGTTTTCATGACCATGGACGCTGCATATGAAATGGCTGCCAATTCAAAAACCAGAGCAATGCAGCCGATCAGCATATCAAGAGACGAGATATC
Organism: Dissulfurispiraceae bacterium; assembly: GCA_050011415.1. Lineage (GTDB taxonomy): Bacteria > Nitrospirota > Thermodesulfovibrionia > Thermodesulfovibrionales > Dissulfurispiraceae > JADFXI01. The sequence goes on from JBEKJD010000093.1 coordinate 6,241, forward strand.
GACTGTGCTGGTCAAAGTACAGAATGACTACACTCCTGACAGGGTAGGGCTAAAGATAGAGCATGACATAGACGGCGTAAAGGCGATTGTTTCTGATGCGGTTTTGAACACGGTCAGGAAACAGTTGAGCGGTCTCATGAGCGGAATCCTTCTTATCAGCGCTGTTGTATGGATACTGGCTCTTCTTATGATGGGGTTTGCGTTTTATATGATAGTTAATGAGCGGCAGCGCGAGGTGGGTCTGTTGAGGGCAATGGGAGCCCGGAAAATTCACATTTTCCGGCTTATAGTAACTGAAGCGGTTATTATATCCACGGCTGGCGGCATATGCGGCTTGATAGTCGGCTCTGCGATCCTGCTGGCTTTCAAGAATCTTATATTGCACAGTCTTAGGTTGCCGTATCTTCTGCCGTCTCCGGTTGTGCTTGCAGAATTGGTGGCGAGTGCGCTGCTGTTTTCAATGTTGACCGGGCTTCTGTCATCCCTGATGCCCGCTATTCTTGCCAGCAGGATGGAGCCATATGAGGCGATCCGCAAAGGAGAATGACAACGAGAAAAGATATAGGGACAGGCATAGGCATAGGTAAAGGTAAAGGTATTGGTAATAACAAACAAAGATTTTTTTTATTTTTTCTCTTAACCTTAACCTATACCTATACCTTTACTTTTGCATACGCGCAGCCGGCTCCGGTCCCTGCAGGCGAGCATTGCGCCGAATGCGGGATGTCTATTGACCGTGACTCGAAGTTTGCGGCAGAGGCTGTTGACGGAAAAGGCGGAAAGCTGTTTTTTTGCGATATAGGAGACATGCTTCATCATTTCAGAAAATCAATAAACACGATCCAGTCGGCATACGTGCGGGATTTCACAACCGGGACCTGGATTGACGGCAGAAAGGCGTGGTATGTGCAGAACAAGAAATTTTTGACTCCTATGTTTTGGGGCATAGCTGCTTTCAGCACCGACGCTGAAGCAAAGAAATGGGGTCTGCCTGTTGACTTCGATGCCGCCTTCGGCCTGGCGAAATGAAAAAAGAACTTAGAGGAAATACAATGAAGTGTGAAATTAATACAATCCCGATGAAAAATACGTTATTCTCCCGTCTTTTACTGCTTACCGCTTACTGCTTGCTGTTTACTGTCGCGGCCTTGCCTTTTTCGTGCAAGGGAAAAGAAACCACACAGGAAATAAAGAAGGAAACGGCTTCCAATCCCTATTCAGTTGAAACGATATTTCATGAGACAAAGCAAAAGGTGGAGGCGCACCCTGAAGACACCGATGCCTTGTTCCATCTCGCAGATTTATATGAGCGCAACGGGCAATATGCCGAAGCGATTGACGCCTATAAGAAGATAGAGAAGCTGAAACCTTCAAAGGGGTATGTTTATGTCAAAATAGGGACAGCTTATGACCGGCTCGGACAGCACGCTGAAGCGGTGGCTGCATTAAAAGAAGCGGTGCATTATATGCCCCGCAATGCAGTGGCATATAACAACCTTGGCATAGCTTACGGTAAACTTGGAAGTAACGCCGAGGAAATAGCTTCACTTAAGAAAGCCCTGGATTTGCGTCCAACATATATAACAGCGCGATATAATCTGGGAATTGCGTATCTGAGGGTCCATGACAGGAAGGCGGCTGTGAAGCAATATGAGCTTCTAAAAGATGTAGAAACCGGGGCAGCGCAGGCGCTGAAAAAAGAAATCGATAAAGACAGCGGGAGCTGAATCAATGATAGAAATTAAGGACATTAACAAGTCTTATACCATTGACGGTAAAAAAGCCGTGGTGGTGGACCATGCGAGCTTTATGGTAGGCAAGGGTGAAATCCTGTCGATTGTCGGACATTCGGGGAGCGGGAAAACAACCCTCCTGAGTCTCATCGGGGGGCTGACAAAACCGGATTCAGGCTCTGTCGTTATTGACGGCAAAGATATCTGGTCCATGGATGACGACGTCCTTTCTAATTTCAGGAACAAAACTATAAGTTTTATCTACCAGTTTGCGAGTCTCATCCCGACTCTTACCGTTTTGGAAAATATGGTACTTCCGCTCACATTCGGCAAGCATGGCGAAGACGCCGGCAGCTACGCAAAGCAGCTCTGTGAAGCTGTCGGTATGTGTGATAAAATCCAGTCGTATCCCTCACAGCTTTCCGGAGGCCAGCAGAGGAGAGTTGCTATTGCAAGGGCTTTTATAACTAATCCTGGCATCGTCCTGGCCGATGAGCCTACCGGAGATCTTGACGAAGAGAACGAGGCGGAAGTGATTCGTTTTTTTAAAAAGATGAACGATGAAAAAGGTACGATCTTTATTATCGTTACGCATAATTCCGATCTTGCGAAACAAAGCGGACGGCAGCTGAAAATGAGCAATGGCGTGATAACCCAGGTATAAAAGAGGAACTGCTGATAATGGAAAAAAGAGAATTTTTGAAGGCATCGTATCAAAACGACGGAAGGAGTTGCCGGGAGGTTATTACGGATTCCCAGAGGATGTTGGACATCCGGGAGAGAAAGGAAGAGGGCGAGCGGATCATCAGGGAAGCTGAAGAGATGAGGAAAAGAGGTTTGGCCCTGATTAAGGAGGCCGACGCCGAAGAGAAAAAGGAAAAGGTTGTACAGAGCGCTATCCAGGCGTTTATCGCTTCTGACGCAGATTTTATAGCAGATAATGGAGAACGTTCAGATGTCATCAGAATACGGGAGGGGGAGAGAAGCGGCAGGACTTATGTAGTGATAAAGGGCGTGAATTCTGCCAAGGAGTTCGCGGTTTTTTTCAGGATATAACATGTATAAAGAGCATTTCGGACTTAAAGAAACACCATTCTCTATTGCCCCTGACCCGCGTTATCTTTACATGAGCGATGGACATCAGGAGGCCCTGGCACATCTATTATACGGCATCAAGGGTGATGGAGGGTTTATCCTCCTCACCGGAGAGGTGGGCACAGGCAAAACTACAGTATGCCGGTGCCTTCTTCAGGATATGCCGGATACAGCGGATATTGCATTTATCTTAAATTCGAAATTGAGCGCCGAAGAACTGCTCGCTACCATATGTGATGAGTTGGGAATACGCTATCCTAAAGGGGCAGCCGGCGAAAAAGTATTTATCGACCGTATCAACAAGCATCTTCTTGATTCCCACGCCAGGGGCCGCAGCACTATACTTATTATCGAGGAGGCCCAGAATCTGTCATCAGATGTTCTGGAACATGTGAGGTTGCTGACTAACCTTGAGACCAATGAACGCAAGCTGCTCCAGATTATAATGATCGGACAGCCTGAACTCCAGGAAAAGCTTGCGCGTCCTGAGCTGAGACAACTGGCCCAGCGGATTACCGCACGTTATCACCTTGTCCCTCTTACGAGGGCAGAGGTTTCTGCATATGTCTCCCACCGCCTGGCAGTGGCCGGTGCACGGGGTACATTGTTTCCGACGCCGGCAATCGACACTTTATTCAGGCTTTCAGGGGGGATCCCCCGGCTGATAAATATACTATGTGATAGGGCGCTGCTCGGCGCGTATGTCCAGGGACAGGACCGCATTGACGGCCCTACACTCGGTAAGGCTGCACGGGAAGTGTTCGGAAGCCGTGACCTGGATATACGGCGGAAAAAGCGGCTCCGGTTGGCCTTTGCCGGACTTCTTGTTATGGTCTGTGGGGCTCTGACATCAGTTCTTTTATACGGCAATATGTGGCGCAGCGCCCCGGATACTGCAGAAACGGGATCATACCGGCAGCACGTCGATACAATGTGGTGGTTCAAAGAAAATCCCTTGCTATGGCAGTCGCACAATTTCACAGAGGGTTCCGCACTTGCTGCAAAAAAGAAAAAAATTGTCGGTGGACGCGCTCAGGTAAAGCGTCTTAAAGTAAAACGTTTTGATGTTGCTTTGCCGTTGAACAACGCCCTTCTTCCCGCAGGGAATGAAGTAATTCAGAATAAAGCCGAGCAGAGCGGCGCAACAGAAGCAATGCAGTCAAAACAGGTAAATACTGTTGGAAAACCGTTGCCTGCCGCAGAGTCTCCGAACAGGGCAAAACCGGAGGGACAATAGAACCATGTCGTATATTCTCGATGCACTGAAAAAATCAGAGCAGAAGCGGCGGCAGGGCGCTGTCCCCGATCTGCTGACTGTTCATGACAGGCCGGCAAGTGAGACTGGAAAAAGGGTCTGGTGGCCCTATCTGCTGAGTGGGGCACTGCTGCTGGGGGCGGCAATGGTGACTGCAGGGCTCTACAGAGCGCATCAAGACATATCATATAAGGCCCCGGTCCCGAT
>JBEKJD010000094.1:0-10528 GCA_050011415.1 Dissulfurispiraceae bacterium
TTTTGTAACTGTCATGAACAGCCATCTTTACCTGCTCCGATGCCTTGCCGCCATCTTTCAGGAACATAGACTCCAGCAGTGCGAGCGCCTCGTCTTCGGGCGGCAATACGCGGTGGATGAGAAACTTTTCGCTCTCGCCCCGGCGTATCGCCAGGATTCTATGGGCAGGGGCCTTCGAGACCGGCTCTTCCCATTCGTAATAGTCCTTGTACTTGATCCCTTCTTCCTCTTTGCCGCTTATGATCCTGGACCGAATGACGCCCTTGGCCCAATAGAGCTCACGCATCCTCTCCCTTGCCCTTTTGTCCTCGCTCACCCATTCGGCAATGATGTCCCGTGCGCCCGCAAGCGCTTCTTCCATGGAAGCGACACTTTTTTCAGCATTTATAAACGAGGCGGCCGCGCCTTCCATGTCGATCTCTTCCTGTTTAAATATAATTGCAGCAAGGGGTTCGAGGCCCTTCTCCCTCGCTATCGTTGCTCTTGTGCGGCGCTTCGGGCGGAAGGGGAGATAGACGTCTTCAAGGACTGTGACGGACCCGGCCTGTTCAATCTTCTCCTTCAACTCCCCGGAAAGCAGTCCCCGTTCTTCCAGCGATTTCAAAATGGCGTCACGCCTTATGTCCAACTCGTCCAGTTGTTCAAGCCTGTCCCTGATGGCGGCGACAGCGACCTCGTCGAGGCTCCCCGTGACTTCCTTTCTGTATCTTGAAATGAAGGGCACCGTTGCCCCCTCCTCAAGCAAAGAGGCTGTGGACTTGACCTGCAGGGTCTTTATCTGAAGTTCATTTGCAATAATCGAAATGTGGGTCTCTTTCATCTCTTTCTATGTCCCCTTGGGGAGCGAATCCAAAAGCTCCCATCTTTGATACCCGGTAGTGATTTCTTTTTCGAGTTCCTGTATTTTCGTCTTTGCCGCCGGTATCCTGCTTCCGTCCTGCCGGTAAAAGTCAGGGTCAGCAAGGACCTCATAGAGCCGGGCGCGCTCCGATTCCAGGGATTCGATCAGCCCGGGCAGAGCTTCGAGCTCTTTTTTCTCCCTGAATGTCAGGATGCGCGGACTCGCATCCTGCTTTGGCCTGGGCCTTTCAGGTTTTGCCGCTTCTTTAGCCTTCCCGGTCTTTGGTATTGCCGGGCCGCGCTGCCAGAGCCAGTCGTCGTATCCTCCAACATATTCCGATAGCCTTCCGTCGCCTTCAAATACTATGGTGCTCGCTACGATGTTGTTCAGGAACTCGCGGTCATGACTCACAAGAAAAACAGTGCCTTCGTAAGCTATCAGCATGTCCTCAAGGAGTTCCAGTGTATCGGTATCGAGGTCATTGGTCGGTTCGTCCATAACCAGCACGTTTGAGGGTTTCGTGAAGAGCTTCGCCAGGAGGGCCCGGTTTCGCTCGCCGCCCGATAATACCTTTATGGGCAAACGGACCCGCTCCGGCGGAAAGAGAAAATCATTGAGATAGCCGATTATGTGCCTTGTCCCGCCCTGGACCGTAACAATGTCACATCCTTCACTCACGTTTTCAACAACCGATTTGTCATCGTCCAGCTGCGCCCGATGCTGGTCAAAGTAGGCTACCTCAAGGCGAGTGCCCATTCGCACTGAGCCCTCTGAAGGCTGCATCATGCCGAGGAGAATACTGAGCAATGTGGTCTTTCCCGCGCCGTTTGGACCTATAATGCCGATCTTGTCCCCGCGCATGACTATGGTGGAGAAATCGCGGATCAGGGGATGACCCTCGTAGCTATGCCCCACCCCTTTTGCCTCAAGAACCAGCTTCCCTGACCTTTCGGCCTCGTTCAGCCTCATCACAGCGCTGCCGGTCTGTTCGCGTCTATCGAGGCGCTCTCCCCTCAACTCCTTCAATGCCCTCACCCGGCCCTCATTGCGTGTGCGCCGGGCCTTGATTCCCTGTCGTATCCACGCCTCTTCCTTACTAAGCTTTTTATCAAAAAGCGCATTGTGCGATGCCTCGGCATCAAGCTCGGCCTGTCTTCTCGCCAGGTAGGTTGCATAATCACCAGGCCAGTCAGTGACCCGACCCCGGTCGAGTTCGATTATGCGGGTCGCAAGGGTCTGGAGAAACCTCCGGTCGTGGGTTATAAAGAGTATGGCGCCCCGGAAATTGAGGAGGAACTCCTCAAGCCATTCAATAGATTCGATATCCAGATGGTTCGTCGGCTCATCGAGGAGCAGAAGGTCGGGCCCGCTCACGAGCGTCCTTGCCAAGAGCACCCTTCTTTTGTATCCGCCCGAGAGTTCGGCAAAAGAAGCATCGGGATCCAATCTCAACCTGGAAAGGACGTTCTCGACCCTGTGCTCAGCCTGCCAGCCGCCTGAGGACTCGATGGCTTGATGTATACGCTCCAACTCCGCGATATTCCCAGCGTCATCACCATGGCCGAGGCGATTGCTGAAAGCGCGGTATGCAGAGAACAACTCGAACATGCCGAGTTGGCCCGAGACAACCTCGAAGACGGTCCCGGAGAGGTCAGGAGGGACTTCCTGCTCCAGAAAGCCGATACTTGCATCACACTGCAGTAAGGCCTTGCCTGCATCAGGCGAAATAGCGCCGCTTATAACTTTTAAAAGAGTTGACTTGCCTGCCCCGTTTCTACCAACCAGGCAGACCCGTTCGCCGGGATCGATCTGCAGCGTGACCCCGTCGAGCAGTTCAGGCCCGCCGAACGCGAGCCTCACCTCTTGCAAATTCACCAACGCCACATTTCACCTCGAATAAAAGAGTACGCCACATTTTAAAAAAGAAGCAGCCTGCTAAGGAAAATTTATTATGCAGCGCCAAATAACTTTTTGGTCCCCGCATCTTTTTCGGTCTCCTTTATTATAACGGAATAACCCCATCACATGTACGATGCGGAAAAGAAGTACCGGATTCGGCTCAGTATGAACCGCTGGAGTCCGTTCCTCCGGCAACAGACTATTCCAGTGTATAATAAATAGTCGGGGAGTGTTTTTACGTCCAAATTGCTTGTCGGCAAAGTTCGAATTCATTAACCGGATAGAGGTGAACAATCAATGGATGGAACCAGACGTTCCAATATAAGACCAGGACTACGTGTTTCAATAGTATTGAAAAAAGACCAGCAGAGCGGAAAATTGACAGAGGGAACTGTCAAAGATATTTTAACAAAGTCACCTGCACATCCATTCGGCATCAAAGTCCGGTTGGAAAGCGGAGAAGTGGGGCGCGTAAAGGAAATATTGGTTAGTTCCTAAGTCGACACCTCTTAGACCAGCCTCTGTCCAGACTTTCAATCTCCCAGCATGTTTTTAATGTTTGAGAAAAACGCCTTAGCAGCCGCTTGTTCATCTATGCAATCGCTTTCATCATCTCCGTCGATTCTCCTGATCGCCTCTTCCGGTAGTTCGTCTATAAAGCGCGAGGCGTTGCACGGTGTGCTTTTGCCATAGCGTATTCGATGGCCCGCGCAGCATACGTAGAGTTCCTTCATGGCCCGTGTTATGCCGACGTAGAAGAGACGCCGCTCTTCCTCCAGACCGGAAGCCTCATAGATGGATTTTTTGTGTGGAAGGATATCGTCTTCCACGCCGACAATAAATACCACCGGGAACTCCAGTCCCTTTGCCGAGTGGAAGGAAATGAGAGTAACACCGTTTCCGTTTCGCTCCTCCTTGTCTTTGAGGAGATCTGTGAGCGCCAGTGTTTCGAGAAATGACTGGAGCGTCGGTGAGTCGCCTTTTTTTTCGAAATGCCCAAGGGCCTCGATAAAATCTTCCATATTCTGAAGGCGCTGTGATACTGCGCCGGGAGTTTTGTAGAGTCCATGGATATGGTCGCGATAGTTTATCTCCTTGGTAAGCTCTCTCAGAGTTGCGGCCATCTCCTTGTTCGTATGAAATAAAGTCTTGTACTTCCCTGCCATTGCTGCAAAGCCCTGAGCAGCTTCAGCAGGCTTCCCTGAGAGGCTGTTTATTTCATCGGCCCTGACAAAAGCCTCAAGGAGCGTTATGTCCTTCTGCCGGGCAAAGTCCGAGAGACTGCCGAGGGCGGTCGGCCCCAGCCCGCGTCTGGGCGTGTTTGCAATCCTGAGAAGACACAGTTCGTCGCGGGGATTGACGATAATCCTCAGATAGGCGGCAATATCCTTTACCTCCCTGTACTCGAAATAGCTCATGCCTCCCACCACCGAATAGGGTATGTGCAGACTCCGCATAGCCTGCTCAAACTGCCTCGAAAAGACATTGGCCCTGTAAATCACGGCGAAATCCTCGAAAGATAGTTTCTTTTCATACTTTATCTGCTGGATACGGCTTGCCACCCATTCCGCCTCTTCGTCCCCGCCGGATGCCTTGTACAGCATCACTTCAGGACCATCGCCAAGAGTTGTCCACAGGGACTTATCCATCCTCTGTTTGTTGTTCCTGATAACGCCGTTGGCAGCCTTCAGGATGTTCCCAAAGGAGCGATAGTTTTGCTCAAGCCGCACAACAGTGGCGCCTGGAAAGTCATGCTCGAAATCAAGGATATTGCTCAGGCTGGCGCCCCGCCAGGCATAGATGGATTGGTCGTCGTCGCCCACTACGCAGAGGTTTTTCCGTTCGCCGGCGAGAAGTCCGATCAAATCATACTGCACACGGTTGGTGTCCTGGTATTCGTCTACCATGATATACCTGAACCTGTCCTGATATTTCTTCAGCACATCCGGATGTTCCCTGAAGAGCCTGAGGGTGAACAGGATGAGATCATCGAAATCCAGGGCATTGAAGGATTTCAGCGCCTCAAGGTATTTGGGATAGAGGTACTCCGAGATGTTGTCTATATCATCTTCTTTTGCAGTTTTTGCGGGCGGGTTATTTGTCCTTGACTGCACGTCGTTCTTGGATTTGCTGATACGTTCCATGACAGCCTCCACCTTGAAGCTCTTGTCGGCAAACTTGACCTCGGTCAGTATGCCTCTCAAAAGAGAGAGCTGGTCCGACGTATCGTAGATGGTGAAGTCCTTGCGAAAGCCGAGGCGGTCGATCTCCCGGCGCAGAATGGCAAGGCAGAGAGAATGAAACGTCGAGACCACCGGACCTTTGCTGCCGCCAATAGCAGTTTGACCCGCTACTCCCTTCAGAATCGACGAGACCCGCTCCTTCATTTCGCGGGAGGCTTTGTTCGTAAAGGTGACTGCCAGCACATGGTTGGCCGGGACGCATTTGTGGATGAGATAGGCGGTCCGGATAGTGAGCACCCTCGTTTTTCCTGATCCTGCGCCGGCAAGGATGAGGAGAGGACCCTCAGTATGAAGCACCGCCTCCCGCTGCCGCGGGTTAAGGCGATTCAATTCCTGCGTGATATCCATGTATATTAAACCTTATTTTGACGTAATGACCCTGTGCTGAAAAGACAGTTTTTCAGAGGGGATATTCAGATTCCATTGTGATACGATTCACAAGCTGTAAGTGCAACGTATATAATACCTTTTTACAAAAGGTATGGGCAATAGTAAATCCGCTGACCTATGGGGTCCACAATGTTTACCTTTCCCTTCTCTCCACAAAGGGATAGCATCAATGTTTTGACTGTTATGTGAAGCTGCACATAACTTTTGGAAACCAGGAATGTCGCTGAGATGCCGGGAGGGTTTAGTACGAGGTGCACTTTGCAATAACACTTCTGCATATATAAAGAGGGATTCCGGCGGTGGTTGAAACTTTTATGATAAAATAACACGGTATGGATGGTTTTCTCAGGCCTTTTTCAAAAATTATCGCATCGGTCTTCTTTATAGGTTATATTCCTTTTGCTTCCGGCACGTTCGGGAGCCTGGCTGCCTTAATATTTATGTGGCTTCTGAAGCCGGACATGGTGCTCCACGGTGTTCTCGTGGTTGGGGCCTTTGCGCTGGGTACGGTTGTCTCTCACATTGCCGAGGGCATTTTCGGCAAGGATAGCGGGCGTATTGTTATTGACGAATTTACCGGTTTTATGATTTCTGTTTTTTTGCTTCCTTTGACAGCGGGCTATTTGACAGCGGCCTTTTTTTTGTTCAGGTTTTTCGATATACTAAAGCCTCCTCCGATAAGAAATATTGAGCGGGCGGTGAGGGGTGGGCTGGGTGTTATGATGGATGATGTGGCAGCCGGCTTGATGACCAATCTCCTTATTCAGATTTGGAGGCTGGTTGCATGAGATGCTTTATCGCCCTCGATGTCTCCGAAGAGGTACGTGATTCGATAGGAAGAGCAATAGAAAAAGTGAAGGATTTGTCAAAGGGTGTGCGATGGGTCCGTCCTGACCATGTTCATTTGACGTTGAAGTTCCTCGGTGAGGCGGACGATGCTATGGTGCTTCAAATACGGGAACGGCTTTCACTGGTTTGCAGGAGACACGGCCCGTTTGCCCTTTCGGTAAGCGGCACAGGAGTATTCCCTGATCTCCGCCACCCCAATATCTTATGGGTTGGGATGGATGAATCGGGACCTCTGAGGATTCTTAACATGGATGTCGGGCAGTCAATGGCCGGTCTCGGATTTGAAAGGGAAAAGAAGCTGTTTTATCCGCACCTTACTGTCGGGAGGGTAAAGAGCAGAGACAGTCTTGAGGCTGTGCTCAGGGAATGGTCAACATTTAAGGATACGGTTTTTGGTACTATAACAGTTGGGGAAATCCTGCTCATGAGGAGCACGTTGAAACCGGGCGGGGCGGAGTATTCAAAAATCGCAGGTTTTGAACTTGCTTTATAGCTCCGGGCAGAGATGAGTAATATTAGATTTTGAAGAGGAGGCATATATAATGAACAAGGATAAGGATGTCATGAACAAGGATAAAGTGAAGGCCCTGGAAATGGCAATTTCCCAGATCGAAAAGAACTTCGGCAAAGGGGCCATAATGCGTCTTGGCTCCGGCGAGGTGGCGGAAGGAATACAGGTCATACCAACAGGGTCAATCACTCTGGATATCGCCACCGGCATCGGCGGCTTTCCGAGGGGAAGAGTTGTTGAGATATACGGGCCGGAGTCTTCCGGAAAGACAACGCTTGCGCTCAATGCCATAGCTCAGGCGCAGAAAACCGGAGGGGTCGCGGCATTTATTGATGCAGAGCATGCGCTTGATATCAATTATGCTTCACGGCTCGGTGTTAATATTGAGGACCTTCTGGTATCCCAGCCCGATACCGGCGAACAGGCGCTCGAAGTTGCTGAGACTCTTGTCAGAAGCGGAGCTGTCGATATAGTGGTGGTAGACTCTGTAGCCGCACTGGTGCCGAAGGCGGAAATTGAAGGGGACATGGGTGATTCGCTTCCCGGGCTTCAGGCACGGCTTATGAGCCAGGCCATGAGAAAACTGACGGCTGCAATATCAAAATCGTTGACCACAATAATTTTCATAAACCAGATACGCATGAAAATAGGGGTCATGTTCGGAAACCCTGAAACTACGACAGGCGGAAATGCGTTGAAGTTTTACTCGTCAATGAGGCTTGATATCAGAAAAATAGATAACCTCAAGGACGGCCAGGAGGTGATCGGCGGACGGGTCCGTGTTAAGCTTGTAAAGAACAAGATGGCGCCGCCGTTCAGACAGGCTGAGTTTGATATTTATTTTAATGAAGGGATCTCAAGGACCGGAGAGATTATCGATCTCGGAGCGGAAAAGGGTATTATTGAAAAGGCCGGCGCATGGTACAGCTACAGCGGTAACAGAATAGGACAGGGCAGAGACAATGTGCGCGAATATTTGAAGAACAATGCCGCTATCGCGGCTGAGATAGAGCAGAAAATAATCGAGACGAGCGGGCTGAAACGGGAGCAGGCAGCTGAGGCCGGAAAGAACTGACGATAGTTTTGGTAATGCGCTGAAATATGCTCTCAAGCTCCTGGGCTACCGTGACAGAAGCGTGTGCGAGATGCGCCAAAAGCTCACAGGAAAGGGTTTCCCGAATGATGTTGTTGACGCGGTCCTCTCTTACCTGGAGGAAAAGGCTTTTATAGATGACCGGAAGCTTGCCGAACTGCTTAAGAGAGACGCTATCGAGAGGAGGCATTTCGGGGCGCAGGGCGTGAGAAATTATCTCATAAAGCGGGGTATTGCAAAGGATATTGCAGATGAAATGTCGGAAGCTGATAACGACTATCATGGTACGGCAATGCGCCTTGCTGAAAGGAAAATGCGCTCCATGAGACATCTGGACAGCGTCGTCATAAAGAGACGCTTGTGGGGGCTGCTTGCAAGGCGTGGTTTCACTTCTGATGAGATCGGGCAGGTTATACAGGAAATTACGAATTAGGAAATATGAATTACGAATGAATGAAAATAATATTTTTTCCACATTTCTTAATTCCTGATTCGTAATTCTTAATTTGTTTTTTAGTTAAAGGAGGATGGGTATGAGAGGCGTTATCAGAACTGTGTGGTTTTTTCTATTTGTTATGGTTGTTTTTATGTGCGGTTGCGCGTCAACCGCAAGATATTCCAATGATGAGATTAAAGATTATCCGCCAGAGGTACAGGAAAAGATTACAAAGGGAGAGATTATGCCCGGCATGACGCCGCAGCAAGTGCGGTATTCATGGGGTTCTCCAAATCAGGTCAATGCTCTTGAGCCGGAAAAAGGGAAGCAGAAAGAGGAGTGGGTATATTCCTCCGGTATGGGAGTCTTCAAGACGCGTCTTATATTCATTGACGGGAAACTTACTTACATTATCAGTTCAGAGCCCGGAAGGGTGAAGTAACGGCAATGAAGAGCATCGAGGTACGAAAAACATTTCTGGATTTTTTTATCTCAAAAGGACATGAAAGGGTCGGCAGTTCGTCTCTTATCCCCCGCAACGACCCCACGCTGCTGTTTACCAATGCAGGCATGGTGCAGTTTAAGTCCGTGTTCCTCGGAGAAGAGAAAAAGCCTTATTCAAGGGCGGCGTCATGTCAAAAGTGTATGCGTGCAGGCGGCAAGCATAGCGACCTGGAGAACGTAGGACACACCGCGCGGCACCATACTTTTTTTGAAATGTTAGGGAATTTCTCTTTCGGGGATTACTTTAAAAGAGATGCGATCCTTTTTGCCTGGGAACTCCTCACCGGCTGGTATTCCCTGCCAAAGGACAGGCTCTGGGCAACTGTGTTCCAGGATGATGATGAGGCGGAAACATTATGGAAAGAGCATACGGACATACCGCATGACAGGGTCGTAAGGCTTGGCGCCAGGGACAACTTCTGGCAAATGGGAGATACCGGACCCTGCGGCCCCTGTTCGGAGATTGTAATCGATCAGGGTGAGGACGTCGGATGCGGAAGGCCGGACTGCAAGATCGGATGCGAGTGCGACCGGTTTCTGGAGCTCTGGAACCTTGTTTTCATGCAATTCAATCGCGATGAATCGGGTAAGCTTTCGCCGCTTCCCAGGCCGAGCATCGATACCGGCATGGGACTGGAAAGGATCTCAGCGGTCCTTCAGGGCAAGCGTAATAATTTCGACACTGATATTTTTGCGCCGATAATCTCAGCGATTGTATCGGCATCCGGAAAACGCTACGGCGCTAATGCGGATGATGACATATCTATAAGGGTCATTGCCGATCACCTGCGGTCGACTGCTTTTTTGCTTTCAGACGGTCTCATGCCTTCCAATGAGGGCCGGGGATACGTTTTAAGGCGTATTATCAGGAGGGCTTCGCGGCATACAAAATTATTGGGTCTTGGAGATGCTGTTCTGTACCGGTTTATGGATTCTGTTGTTGATGCCATGGGTGATATTTATCCCGAACTGGCACGCGAGAAAGAGCGCGCCTCAAAGGTACTGCTATTCGAGGAGGAGCGGTTTACCAGGACTCTCGAACAGGGCATGAGGATCCTTGACGATATAATAGGAAAATTGAAGAAGACGTCCGTAAAGGTAATTCCGGGGGATGAACTCTTCAGATTATACGACACTTACGGGTTCCCCCTGGACCTTGCGCGTGATATTGCGATGGACAATCACCTGCTGATTGACGAGGACGGTTTCCAGAAGGAAATGGAAGTGCAGCGTGAGCGTGCACGGGCCTCCTGGGTTGGCGAAGATGAAGCTATTGCATCGATATACCGTGAGCTTGTTTCAGAAATCGGGGAAACTGAGTTTATCGGATATGAAACATTTGCGTCCGTCTCGATCGTCAGGGCGATTCTGAAAGACGGGAAGGCGGTCACTGTTGCTTCTTCAGGCGATGAGGTTGAACTATTTCTCGATAAAACGCCCTTTTACGGGGAATCCGGGGGCCAGGTCGGTGACACGGGATTAATCTACTCTGAGGGACTTGAAGCAGAGGTTGTCACTACTAAAAAAGAGGTGGGCCTGCATGCGCATGTGGCGCGGATCAGGAGCGGTACGCTTAAGGTATGGGACAAGGTCCATTGTTCAGTTGACAGGAAAATTCGTATGGCCACGGCACGCAACCATACTTCTTCCCATCTTCTCCATACTGCATTAAGGACCGTTCTCGGAGAGCACGTAAAACAGGCGGGATCATATGTTGCTCCCGACAGGCTGCGTTTTGATTTTACCCATTTTTATGGACTTG
>JBEKJD010000095.1:0-10463 GCA_050011415.1 Dissulfurispiraceae bacterium
GCGGCGGGCGGCTGCGCGGCGGGCCGGCGTCACATCAGCTTCGCGAGATAGGGACTGAGCAGCTTTTCGATCTGCTTTGCGGCAACGTCGACCTCGATGTTCACCTTGTCGCCGGGCACGCGCCGGCCGAGCGTCGTCGCCTCCGCGGTGGTGCCCGAGGTAGCAAGAACAGGGATAAATAATTTTTTCCGGAACCTTGAGATGCCTGTAAGGTTTGTGAATGCCCTTCTTCAGGGACAGCCCAAAGCAGCCGGGATAGAGCTGGTCCGCTTCAGCATGAACAGTACAATGGGTCTCGGAGGTCTGATTGATATAATGAAACGGAACCCCAACTTTCAACCTCAGGAGAAGGATACGGGTCAGACACTCGGAAAGTATGGCATTGGAAATGGTTTATTTATAGTCTGGCCTTTTTGGGGACCTTCAACCTTGAGGGACACGGCCGGCCTTGTCGGCGACAGCTACCTGACGCCGATTAATTATATTACTCCGATCCAGGATGCGCTGGAACTCAACGCATATGACGATTTCAATAAAACGTCATTGCATATTGGTGAATACGAGGATTTTAAGGAAGCTGCTATCGACCCTTATATCGCGATAAAAGATGCGTATCTGCAGCATCGGAAATATTTGCTCAGCCAGTAGTAATGGGGCTTGCGCAAATGTTAACTCAAGAAATAAGAAAGAAACCTGACATATCAGGAGACTCCTGATATGTCAGAAGGTGTCGCCGTTAGCAGTATCATTCCCCCAGCGTATTCTTCCCCGAAATTTCAATGTTTTCAAGATCATGGAAACTCCTGTCCTGTCAATAATAGTCCTGGCACACATTCTGCTATACAATACACCAGCAAACACCAAAGAATGTTTCTTTTTGATGCGATAGTGGCATCGAAAAGAACATTAACATTTATCGTAAGGAGAGAGAGAAATGATTACGGAGATCATGAAGTCGTGTATATTGGGTATCGGTGTTCTGTTATTAGTCTTAACGGGATCTGCTACCCAAAGTAAGGCAGGGGTAAATGTAAACATAGGTGTCAATCTCCCGGCTATCAGATTTGCTGCTCCACCTGACGTAGTTGTGATACCTGGAACATATGTTTACATGGTCCCTGACATTAATGTGGATGTTTTTTTCTTTCAAGGATACTGGTGGCGTCCTTATGAAGGGCGCTGGTACAGATCCCAGGACTATAGGGGGTCATGGCGCTACGTAGACCCTGCGAGGGTCCCCCGTGGATTGAGTGCGCTGCCACAGGATTATCGTCATCGTCTGGCTCCTGGATACGAACGGATACCTTACAGAGACGTGCAAAAGAACTGGAGCAAATGGGAGAAAGAAAAACATTGGGACGGGCGAGGTGGTGAGAAAACCCGCGAAGGACAGAGTGAGAAAACCCGCGAAGGACAGAGTGAGAAAGCCCGCGAAGGACACAGTGAGAAAGCCCGCGAAGGACAGAGTGAGAAAGCCCGCGAGGGACAGAGTGAGAAAACCGGCGAAGGACGATGACCCCATAAGCAGGCATTAAAAGGAGGGCTGGTGGACACTAAGATACTTGTGACATTAAAAATGGTTGTCCGGCCTGAAAGACGGAGTGATCTTTTAGAAGCGATGCGGGGGATGGTTGAACCCGCGCGGGTCGAAAGGGGCTGTCTGAGTTATTGCCTCTATCAAGACGTAGAAGACAGAAATACCCTTTTCCTGGTGGAGGAATGGGAAACGCAGAAAGATCTTGAGAGCCATATCAGCACAGACAATCAGAGGCGTCTGCTCGAGCTCATGGACCTCTTGAAGGAGCAGCCTGAACTGGGCTTCAACACTGTGTCACACACGGCGGGAATGGAACTGATAGAAGATGTGCTGCACAGGATACGGTGATCGAGATGAGAACTGGAAGGATATGCCATCGGGTCCGATGTAAACATGTGAGGCATGATGTCATATAAGAAAAGGAGGTTGCTATGCTTTGGACGATATTTGTGATTCTTGTGATACTCTGGATGTTGGGGCTGGTGAGCGGTCACATGATCGGCGGATTCATTCATATACTGCTTGTTATCGCCATTGTAATCGTGTTGATCAGAATCATTCAGGGGCGAAGACCTGTGTGAATCATTTACATGTATTAATTTGCCCTGGTTACATTTATTAACAGTGCAATCGACTGATTGCACATCTAAAGACAGGAGGAGCGAAATGACCTACAGCAGGGGCTTAAGCCGGAAGTTTATTTTTAAGGCAGTGTTAATGGTTTGTGGATTGGCCTTGTTTTCGGGCTGCGTCAGTATGCAAACATGGCCGGATTCTGAAAGGAATGCAGAGAACAAGATGGTTGTAATCCAGGAGAAGATTGGGGATGGTCTGAAAACCGGCGTGCTTAGCCCCGATCAGTCCCAGATGTTTCTGACTACACTGAAGGGTATTCGAACAGACTATGCGGCGCTGAGAGAAAAAAGGGTCTACCAAAGCGAGTGGAATAGCCTTCTTGGAAGACTTGATGCGCTTGGCGATGAGATCAACAGGGCGCTTGGCAGGTCCACAAGAATTGAAGAACCAAGGAATGGGGACAGGATCGTCTCGCTACAAAGAAGAATTGATGATGAAAGGATCAACGGACGTTTGCCTATGACAGAGGGGAGAGATTATCAATCCAGACTGGACTCCATCAGGAATGAGTATTTGCGGATGACGGAGGGAGGCAGATACGCCACGCACGAGGAGAGAGCAGACATTTCCCGCAGGCTCGATTCATTGGAAACTGATCTAAATCGGTATAGGTAGACTTTTTGAGACAGGAGGAAAGAAATGACCAACAGCAGGGGCTTAAGCCTGAAGTTTATTTTTATGGCAGTGTTAATGGTTTTTGGATTGGCCTTGTTTTCGGGCTGCGCCAGTATTACGGGCGAAACAGCAGGTGAAAATATCGACGACTCGACGATCCATACGAAAGCTATTGCGAAAGTAGTTGAAGACCAGGATGCTCATTATTTCAAGATCGATGTTTCTGTTACACAAGGAGACGTTGTGCTTACAGGTTTTGTGAATAACAGAGAGACTGAGGAAAGGGTCATAGCAAAGATCAGGGAAATCAGGGGAGTGAAATCCGTGAAGAGCCTCCTGAAGATAGAACATAAACAGTAAAAGGAAAGTGGGCATTCCGCGAGAGCACTCCTCATTTATCCGGGGGGATTCCCCGGGGTGCCCCTTCAACTTTGAATTTGATGATCTCATACTGACAGAGGGAGAGGGAAAAGCGTGCCTTCTGCTTCAGTGAGCAGCATGAAAGGAGAAATACTATGCCGTTGGTCCACTTAATAATTGTTCTTATTGTTGTCGGGGTAATCCTATGGTTGATTAATACATACATACCGATGCAGTCTACCATAAAGAAAATATTGAATGCGGTAGTGGTTATAGCAGTGGTCCTCTGGTTGCTGAGTGCGTTCGGAATGTTAGGCTCCATCGAAAGGATTCGTATTGGGAGGTGAAGGGTCTGAAAATAGCCTGAATATGTGAAAGAACGGAGGCAAATGTTTATTTTCTGAGAGGAAGAGGTCATGAGCGTACGCGAAGGAGTTGCCCTATGCGCGGGAAACATATTTTTTGTCTTTTTTTGATTTTAATTTTGCTGTTTTGCCAATGTGGTGCAAAATCGTACGGTGAGGAATCCTATCGTTCAGGACCTGAACCTCTTCTCGATAAATACCATGAGATCAAAAAAGAACTGGAGAAAAACTCCGGCACGGTCCCTTTCCACGTAGAATCGTCCGCGAACGCACATGCATCCCAGGTCGATATCTATGGCATTATCAAATATCCGTTCGAGATGGTCCAAAATGAGTTTCTCGTTCCGACTAACTGGTGCGATATCGTTCTGCCGCATCTTAATGTAAGGGCATGTACTTATAAGAAGGTGAATGATACATGGCTGCTCAACATTTACAATGTGGATAAATCCTCAGAACCTCTTGAGGATGCATATCAAATGAAATTCTTGTACCGCGTAAGTGTGCTGCAACCCGAATATTTTAATATTTCCCTCACTGCGGATGAGGGGCCCTCTCATACAAAGGACCACCTGTTAGGCTTTGAGGCGATACCACTTGAGACAGACACAACATTTATTCATATGCGTTATTCTTTTGGTTACAGTGCCTTTGGATATTTCCTTATGAAAATATTCGGCGGCTCCAAGATCGGTTTCAGTATAAGCGGTACGGACAGCTCCGGAAATCCTGTTTATGTAGGGGGGCTAAGGGGCATAGTCGAGCGTTATGTTGTATACTATTACCTTGCAGTTCTTGCATACCTTGATACCCTCAAGTCTCCCCCTGATCAACGATTCGGGAAACGAATCAGTCAATGGTATGATTTGACGGCCGGTTTCAAAAATCAGCTTTTCGAAATGAATAAGGAAGAATATTTTACGCACAAGAATCAGGACTGGAAAAGTCAGGAAAGACTTCAAAGTGAGTTGAACAGATAAGAGATATGCAGCGGAGTTAAGACTTATCTTAGTGGCACGAGTGCGACATTCTTGCTGACGTAAAATGGGCTGATCTCCTCTCCATTATGCCTTCCGGGCACAAATGCCTTTTTTATTGAGAATTACATGTCAGTGGTGTTAAAATATCAATTCGTCCGGGCTAAAGCACAATAATATCATTACAGCCGGGCGGCACTTTGAACACGCTGTGTTCGGTGGATTGTATTTATAAGGTAACTTATTGATTTTTGGGGCGTAGACAAGCGGCAAGTCAGCAGATTTTGGATCTGCCATTCCCAGGTTCGAATCCTGGCGCCCCAGTCCTTCTGTAGAGATTTGTTTTTTATGTTAAAATAATGGTCCGGAGGGGAAATGCCAAACGGTATTAAACTGCTTACAGGAAATGCGAACAGACCGCTGGCTGCCAAGGTCAGCGAGCACAGCGGTATTCCTTTGACCGACACCACAGTGAACAAGTTCAGTGATGGTGAAATAACGGTGCAAATTAACGAGAACATAAGGGGATGCGATATTTTTGTTATCCAGCCCACCTGCTTTCCTGTTAACCACAACATCATGGAACTGCTCCTTATCATTGATGCGCTGAAAAGGGCTTCGGCGAGCAGGATAACTGCTGTGATACCATATTACGGTTATGCCAGACAGGACAGAAAAGTCCAGCCCAGGGTCCCGATTTCTTCCAAGCTGGTGGCTGACCTGCTTACAGCGGCAGGAACGAACAGGGTCATTACCATTGATCTGCATGCAGCCCAGATTCAGGGTTTTTTCAATATTCCGGTGGACCATTTATATGCTGCTCCCGTGTTGTATGATTACATAAAGAAAAGGCAGTTTGATGATCTTGTCATTGTTTCTCCGGACGCCGGCGGTGTTGAGCGTGCGCGCTCTTTTGCCAAAAGGCTCAACGCCTCTCTCGCTATTGTTGATAAGCGGCGCGAGGTAGCCAACGTATCCAAAGTCATGAATGTAATCGGAAACGTCGAGAACCGCGATGTGGTCATCCTTGATGATATGATAGACACGGCAGGCACAATAACTCAGGCAGCCCAGGCACTCAAGGAAAGCGGAGCCAAAAAAGTGTGTGTAGCATGCTCTCACGGGGTATTGTCCGGTCCTGCAATTGACAGAATAAATAATTCTGTTCTTGAAGAACTGATTACTACGGACACGATTCCTCTGGAAGATAAGGCGAAGGCTTGCAAGAAGCTCACAGTATTAAATATTTCTACGCTGCTTGCTGAGGCTATAAAAAGGATACATGAGGAAACATCGGTGAGTTCGCTGTTTGATTAAAACACAATTAACAATTATGAATCGGGAATTAGAAATTGTTGATAACAAAATTTTCCTAATTAGTAATTAGTAATTCTTAATTTAATTAAGAAGAGGAGGATGTGTGGAAAGGGTTACATTAAATGTGGAAAAGAGAGGGAGACTGGGCAAGGGCGGGGCACGCACATTAAGGTCAGAGGGGTCCATACCTGCCGTGGTCTATAAAGGCGGTAATTCGCTGCCTGTTCAGCTTTCGGGAAAAGAGCTTTCATACTTTATAAGCAAGACAGCCGGCGAACAGGTGATTGTTAATCTCAAGTTCTCGGATGATACAAAGCAGGCAATACTCAAAGAGTATCAGGTGGACCCGGTCAGCGGCAAGCTCCTGCATGTAGACTTCCAGGAAATTTCAGCAACTGAAGTTATTAAAGTAATGGTGCATGTCGTAGTCCATGGCGAGGCCCTTGGCGTCAAGAGAGACAAGGGTATACTGCAGTACGGCATCAGAGAGGTGGAAATAGAATGTTTGCCTGACAAGATACCGGGACACTTTGTTATTGATGTTAGTGACCTTACTATCGGCCACGGGCTGCATGTCAAGGATTTAAAACCGGCTGAGGGTATTCGCATTCTTACCGATCCCAATGAGGTCCTGGTCTCGGTCATCGGCGTTAAGGAGGAAGTGGTAGTTCCTGAAGTCGCTGCAGTGGCCGAGCCGGTCGAGCCTGAAGTTATCAAGAAGGGCAAGAAGACTGAAGAGGAAGAGAAAAAATAGTTGTGGATCATTGCTGGTCTGGGCAATCCTGGAAACAGGTATGATAAAACGCGTCATAATGTCGGGTTTAAAGTCCTGGATAAGATTTCGGAACAATACGGAATTGTTCTGGAAGAAAAGGATTCATATTGTATAGGTAAAGGGGTGATCGAAGGACAGGAGGCAGTTCTCCTCAAACCCCTTACTTTTATGAACAGGAGCGGCAGCGTAGTCGCAAAAGTTCTTAATAAATATAAAAGGACTCCTGGCTCTCTGATTGTCATACATGATGACCTTGATCTCGATACCGGCGTTATCAAGCTAAAAAAAACAGGCGCTTCGGGAGGGCATAAAGGCATTGAATCCGTTATTGAGTCAACTGGCACAAGGGATTTTTTCAGAGTGAAAGTGGGCATTGGGCGCGATCCCGATGTTCCTGTCGATATATATGTTCTCAGTAATTTCAGACCTGCTGAAAAGAGCATAATAAAAGATGCTATAATAAGTTCAGCCGATGCAGTGGCCGCCATTATTAGTGTTGGAATTGATAAAGCTATGACCAGGTATAACCGACAGCGGCTGCCAGGGCACGAATCATGAATATTGTTACAAGCGGTATATCCGAATCTGATATAAAAGCCGATATAATTATCGTACCTCTATTTGAAACACTTCACCCCGAACTTTACGCTGACGTGGACGTTAAGGTCGGCGGCCTGATCTCAAAGGTCCTCAAATCAAAAGAGTTTACAGGGAAACAGGACCAGCTTACTCTCCTGCACGTACAGCGCATACGTGCCGAAAGGATTCTGCTTGTTGGGATGGGGAAAAGCGCCGAGCTTACCCCGGAACGGCTGCGCCAGGCTGGCGGCAAAGTCTTTTCCTATATTAAAAAACTTGGGCTTAAGGACATCGCGGTCTCGGTAAGGGCACTCAGTCATGCTGCTATGGACTTGCGTGACAATCGTGCGACCCGCTATAAAGGGATCGTATATTTCATGGAGGGTGGACTGCTCAGCCTATACCGGTTCGAAAAATATAAGAAAGCTGAAGACGGTAATACTATAGGAAAGATAACTATTCTTGACAGTGATCCGACGCTTCCACTGAAACGTCTGAACACTGTGATTTCAGCGGTATATCTGGCCCGGGACCTTGTCAATACTCCATCTAATGATCTGACACCTGTTCTCATGAGTGACAGCGCAAAGGCTGCTGCGGGAAAAAAGATGAAGGTCATAGTATTGGATGAGAAGAAAATAAGGCGGGAGTCAATGGGGGCCTATCTCTCGGTTTCCCGTGGCTCGGCAGCGCTGCCCCGGTTTATTATTATGGAATATAAAGGCGGCAGAGGCGCTCCGCTGGTGCTTATCGGCAAGGCGATCACATTCGACAGCGGCGGCATTTCCATCAAGCCTGCCGAGGGCATGGATAAGATGAAGTATGACATGGCTGGAGGCGCTGCGGTTATCGCAGTCATGAAAGCTGTGTCGGAAATGGGTTTGCCGCTTAATGTAACAGGCATAGTCCCTGCGGCGGAAAACCTTCCCGGGGGCGGCGCATTCAAACCCGGTGATGTAGTGAAAACCATTAATGGCAAAACAGTAGAGGTTGTCAGTACTGATGCTGAGGGAAGATTAACACTTGCAGATGCTATCGGTTATGCAATAAAATACTATAAGCCAGGTGCAATTATTGATATTGCGACCCTTACCGGAGCCTGTTCCATTGCACTGGGAAACGAGGCCATTGCGATGATGGGAAATGATAGTGTACTTATGGAACAACTGAAAGAGGCCTCTGATGAAACTTATGAGAGGGTATGGCAGATGCCTCTTTATGATGAATACAAAGAATATCTGAAAAGTGATATTGCCGATATAAAAAATGCAGGTGGCCGGACCGGCTCTCTTGTGGCTGCGGGATACTTCCTCAAGGAATTTGCCGGCGAAACACCATGGGTGCATCTTGACATTGCAGGCACTGCCTGGATCGAAAAAGAGAGGTCATATATTCCCAAAGGGTCAAGTGGAGTCGGGGTGCGATTAATAATTGATTTTTTGGAGCGGGCTGCGCTCCAGGAGAAATGAACAGATGATATTGCTGATTTTTCTTATAGGTTTTATACTTGTGCCTTCTTTTGCTTTTGCGTGGGGTCCTATGACCCACATGTATCTTGCCAATGAAATTTATTCATACGCACCGCTTATTCCTGCCGGAATTCTGGCCATAATCAAGAAATACAAACAGGATTTTCTTTATGGGAATCTTATGGCAGACATGATTTTAGGGAAAAAATTCCTTCCCGAAGACAAGAGTTCACACAGTTGGGAAGTTGCTTTCAACTTGATGGAGCATGCTGAAAAGGGGCCTGAAAAGGCATTTGTCTATGGATACCTGAGTCATCTCGCTGCTGATACCGTGGCTCATGGGATACTGACGGACGCTATGCTGGATATGGAACATACGTTGATGGAGATCAGGGCCGACAGCGTGATCGACAAGGATTACTGGCTGCAGTCGGTAACATTCAGCAAAGCTGTACAGAGGAGGAATGACCGCTTTCTGGAGGGTTCTCTCAACAGCTTTATTTTTTCCTTCAAGACCAACAAACGGATATATAAGAGTATGGTGTTCTTTTCCTTTCTCATTCTAAAGAAGAAGAAAAGACGCGGAATTAACACTAATTATCTCTACTCTCTCCATGACGAGTCAATAGCCCGGATGCTTGATTTGATCAAAAACGGCAGAGATTCCGCTGTTATTGACATCAGTCCTCTATAAACCAGGTAATGGGTTATAGCCAACTGAGACAAAAAATGCTTTTTTCCTTACCTATGACCTATAACCCATGACCCATTGCCTGTTTTTTTATGTTTGATAAAACTTACCTCCTGCCCCCGGATGCATTGATGCGCATCATGGATGAGTTAACCGACTGTACGAGGCCTTCGGAAATGCTTACTATCGAGGAATGCTACGGTCGTGTAATTGCAGCCGATATTGTCTCATCTGAATATCTTCCGGCCTTTCCCCGTTCAACAGTTGACGGGTACGCGGTCCTGGCACAAGATACGTTTGGAGCAAAGGAGACCTCACCTGCCTATCTTGCCTTGAAATACGAAGTGCTCATGGGAGAAGCACCGGATTTTGAGCTGAAAAACGGGATCGCTGCTAAAATACCTACTGGCGGAATGCTACCTCATGAGGCTGATGCAGTGGTAATGCTTGAGCATGTCCAGCCGGTTTCAGGGGAGATGATAGAAATTCTCAGGTCTGTCGCGCCAGGAGATAACGTTATCCGAAAGGGCGAAGATGTCGATAAAGGCGCCACAGTTCTTACGGCAGGCAAAAAGCTCAGGGCCCAGGATATAGGCGCGCTTGCCGGTATCGGCATTACCGGCATCGAGGTCTTTAAAAAGCCTGTCCTGTCATTTATATCAACCGGCGATGAGATCGTTTCTCCACGTAGTCCGCTTCGTCTCGGGCAGGTAAGGGATATTAATTCCTTTACGCTTGCGGGGCTCGTGATGGACCATGGCGGAATACTGGTGAAAAAAGGTATATTCAGTGATGATTACGGAGTTATAAGAAAAGCTGTGGAGGAGTCGCTTCAGGATTCGGATATGGTTCTGATAAGCGGAGGCACTTCAGCCGGGACCAAAGATATGACTGCCGCAATTATCAGCGATATCGGTAAGCCCGGCGTTCTGTTTCACGGCGTATCGCTGAAGCCGGGAAAGCCAATGATCGGCGGTGTGGTGCACGGAAAGCCGGTCCTGGGACTTCCAGGACATCCGGCGGCCACTGTAGTCTGTTTCGATTTGTTCATAAAGCCTCTTCTATACAAATTATCAGGCCTCGGCATGGGACGGGGCTTTGTCAAGTCGATCAAGGCAACCATGGGGAAAAGTATTTCTTCC
>JBEKJD010000096.1:0-10415 GCA_050011415.1 Dissulfurispiraceae bacterium
TTCACGGCTTCAAACAAGGATAATTCAGCCGCTGCCTAATGGGTTAACTGCTTTACAAGTGAAGGCTTTTATGGAAGGGCTGCGGGAGTTTTTTAGGCGTATCAATCCGAATCTCCATGTGACGATAGTCCGTCACTTGGGGAAGAAAAAGGGTAGGCAGGAGCTTAACTCCCACCTTCATGTAGTTTTTAGTGAGAGAGATAAATTGACACAGAAGAAGGATCGTGACATATCGCGAAAGAACTTTTTCCCAAACTACATAGCGGAAGTTAAACGGCTGTTGCAGCGCTGGGGAAGCGACATTGAGATTGAGATGACACCAGAGTTGGCACAGCGCAACCGTATAAACAGGGTGGTATATCACCGCAAAAAAAGAATGGAGGAAATAATGGCGCAAGAGCAACAGAAATTACTGGGGTTTCGGGAGATGCCGGCCAAAATGCTTCTTGAGAATACAGGGATTCCAGAAACAACAGAGACAACGGATGTTGACACTCCACTGCATCTACGGGTTCGTTATCCGCGTGCTACTGATGCGTCGGCAGGCGCAAGACTCGATGAGCATACTAAGGAACCTTCTGTGAAGCGGGTGACAGAACTTACGCACACAAGCCCTGTTATGCATGGAGGAGGCTTGACGCGGGCCGATATTTATATCAGAACAATCCAAGCCGAGCAGGCCGAAGATGAGGCAAAAAACAAAATACAACTGGAGGAATTGCAGCGGTTAACAGCGGAACTGGAACCGAAGCCTCAGCAAAATATCATAAGCGGAACCTCGGCGTCAGTCGATGACGAATCGGAGAATTTGAACAAAAACGGAGACCCTGACAGGTAATAGGGTGTGATTTTCGGGGTAAATGTCGCTAACACAAAAAAGTTATTATGGATGCTTTCGTCAATGATAGGTCTGAGCCGACTTTAGGCTTGCGTAAGATGCCCTAAAGTCGGCTATCTCCCATCGGGAGGATATATTGGCAGGGGGCAAACCGGCGAGTTGAGATGTCCTGAACACTATTTGTGTTTGCAGTGCCTGTAAACGCAACTTTTGACTTTACGCTACAGACTGCCTATATTGAGTTGTTCTAATCGAGACAGCCAATCGTGAAAGTGCGGACACTTCTGTCGAATAGTTGCTAACCCGATCAGTTCGGCAACTTGGGGGCCAACGACTGATTTTGCATCTTCGTAGTCAGGAAGCTCGGAGACAATACGTTTGCTAGGGGCCGAGTTTTGTCCATCATTTATCAACTCTGGTGTAGAGTATTGATCGGCAATAGCCGTGAGAGCAGCAAGCTTGCGGTTGTGGTGGCTGTAAAAGGATCGAAAGCAAGTTGGATCGGCAAACAGATATGCCTCAAATTCGTGCAATTGGATAAATGGCACAAACCGTGGGTCACCGATATCTTCAGCAAAGCGTTGCTCTAGAAATTCAACCCTCATCACAGGCAAGTGACGTAGCGTGTCAGCCTCGCTCAATCCGGGAAATTCGGTGTGGATTGCATACAGGTCAATCATGGTAGTGAAAAAAACATCTCTATCATTCTCTTGTGAAAGAAACCGTAGGATATCATTTTTCATCGGTAAATACTGTCTTCCGCCACCGCGATGTATTCTCCCCTTCTTTTTAGCGTGTGCTATAAGCACAGGTTTGTGCAGAAACACGTTATGCTGTGCCAAGTGTGGCTTTAACACATTATCGGCAAAGGTTTGCTCTGTGGGCCCTTCAGCAAATAAATAGAGGCGTGCCACTAGTGCGGCCCTCCACCCATTATATTCTTTTCCCACACTTGTCCAAGACTGTAATCGTTAAGCCATGCTTTCAGCTTTGCCGAATCGGGCCGGACGAACTCAGACTCTTTGCCTATTCGATTTACAACGATGATATCTTCAGGGTCAAAGTTGTCAAGGAGAGAAGTGGATTGCGTGCAGATTACAACTTGGGTGTGATGCGAAGCCTTAGCAAACAGCGAGGCCAGGACATTGAGGGCATAAGGATGAAGCCCAAGCTCTGGTTCGTCTACAAGAATAAGGCATGGGAATTCGTCTTCCGGCTGAAGGAGCAATGCAGCGAGACAGATAGCACGCAACGTACCGTCCGAAAACTGATGCGGACCGAACAGTTGATCAGAATCTTTTTCCCTCCAGTTAAGAATAACCTCCTGCTTGGCAGGTCCAACTGGCTCCAGAACGAAATCGTCAAAAAATGGTGCAATAAGGCGGATGGTATCGACTATTCGACGGTAGGCAGAGCCATCGTTTTCACTGCGTAAACGCATTAGAAATGCGGCCAGATTGCCAGCGTCGGGCATGAGCCATCGGTTATCGCCTTTGTAGCAGTGTTGGCGTACACGGGATGTAGGCGACGTATCGTGGAAATGGTATACTCGGCAATGGTTGAGTATGTGTCGGAAAACTTTTGCAGTTTGATCCCCACTTTCTGCTTTCTCGCCGATTCGCGTTTCCAAATGGCCTGCTCCGAGCGAAATGGTGTGTGGTGTTGGAGATCCTATTCTTTGAAATGATAATGTTTCGTCTGCAAAAATGAGCGTATCTCCCGCGGCATGGAACAGGCGCATAGAATACTTGTCAATGCCGTTCTCTACCAGAAATTCGAGCCGCGCTTCCATCTGAGGTGTTATCTTGGGGCCAAAATGCAAAAGAGATTGAGAATGGCCTGACGAACCGATGAACTGTTGTAAGCGTCCACCCATCATTTCGTTAAGCATTTTAAAAAAAGATACAAGATTACTCTTACCCGCACCGTTCGCTCCGATGACAACATTCAAAGAGCGAATTTCAATATCCATTGCTTTTATAGACTTATAGCCCTTTAGAACAAGACGTTGCAATATGGTCATCTGTCTGCCTCCTAGTCCATTAACGCTAAGGATCACATCCCGGACTTTTCCCACAGTTAAATACCTATAATAAGTTACACTATTTTCAATTTTTTGAAAAGCGCGGAGGAAGGAAGGGCCACAGTTGATAGTTGCGCAATCGGCGCATTCAATCAAGCGCCATGAGAATCATTCTGTTATGCGCAATACTAATCGAAACCTGCTTTGGCGAGAACAGGACTTAACCGTACGTTGTCTGTAAGGTCCAGTTGTTGCATTTACACCTTCAAAAGCTGATTAGATAAAAGGAGGCCCCCCTCTAATGCCAAATACAGTTAATTGTATCTGCTACCGAATAGTTAGTTTATCTATTTTGCCGGATTAGTTCATTGATCTTCTTCCGAGCGAGTTCGGCCTCTGCGGACTGAGGATACCTTTCAATGATCCGCTCAAGTATCACTTTACCGGTCTTCTTGTCGTCTATTTCAATAAAGGAATAGGCTTGCTTCAGCATCGCCACTTTTGCTTTATCGTTTGAGTAATCTTTCTTAAGGAAGCTTTCATAGGCAATAATTGCATCCTCGTATTTTTTCTCTGTGTAATAAGTTTCGCCTATATTGAAATCGCTTTGAGCATCCTCAGCTATTACGTTACCCTCCTTATCAATTTCGCTTTTCCCCTCAGAGCCGATATCTTTTTCGTTGCTATTAGCTTCAGAACCATTTTTCACAATATTGTTCTCTTCAGATTCCATCCATCCTTTTACGAGTAATTCGTCCTTGCATTTTGGTATATATTCAGGACCTATCCACTCATTTTTTATCATCGTTTCAAATACCGCCTTGTAGGTCACCCGGTCACCTTTTGAAAATGAAAGGGCATAAGCCTTATCCTTTGTGTCAAAAATAGTAAGAGGAATACCATCCGTAGATGTGGACAAGTATATTGCATATGTACTTTCGTATGCATCCTTTTTTTCTTCAACATCAGAAACATAAAGTCGCCAAGCAATTTGCATTCCTCGCAAACCCTTAACATATTCATTTCTCTTAAGTTCTGTATCATAGGACATTATAGCGTTATGGAATGCGTCATAATCAGTTCCAATATCTCCTTTCGGTGGAACGTTTATCTCGCCATGAGTTTGGTACTCAGTAGTTTCATGGGGAGTCGCCCATTTCATGATAATGAAAATATAAAATAATACGACAACGATAAGAAAACTTTTTCCAAGAGGTGAAAGCGATTTAACCCATGTTTCACTAAATTTAATCCGCCAATTTTTCCAGAAAATTAGCACAGCAATTAAGCCGCCAAGCATAAAGCCAGCAGCAGCCTTTGCAAACGCTGATGATTTCAAAACAAGCCCAATGTCTATCGGTTTTCCATTAGAAATTCCAGCCCAAAACATCCGCCATCCTATTTCCTCAAGTGGAGCTAGACAAAAAGCTCGGACAATAATAACGCCAAATATCCCGCCTAAAAAAAAGAGTGAAGGTCTATTCATAACCTTTTTCTCTATACACTTCCTTTATTTCCTTGAAAGACAGGTTAGGTTCGTAACCAAGGGGTTCAAAGCATTTCTTCAGTTCTTCATTCATAACATTTCCAACATCCAAATTCAATACCGTATTAGTTAATCAGTTTATTTAGTTTCTTCTCCTCGTAATATAGACTGTCAAGGAAAGCGGCTCTTGCTTCACTTATTATTTTTTCCTTATCATTTTTTGGAGCGCGATTTAACCACCAGTCGCAATCAAAAATTTTCTCGATTATGTCATCCCAATATCTCTCATAATCCATGTTTGATTGCACTATTTCAAAATCCTTGCAAAGTTTAGATTTATTTCTGCTATTAAAGCATATAAAAGTATCAGGACGCTTCATTGAAAGAAGCCGTGTTGCTGTCGCTACACAGTTTCCTTTAAGCGCTTTTGTGAAGTGCTTTATAAAATTGTTGTAATGAGTTCGGGTAATTTGTCCTGATAATGGTATTTCATCTAACGCTTTAGAAATGTTGCTGTCGTTGCTTTTAATTAAGTGTTGAAACATGCCTGCTCCTCTCATACTCCCAAAGCAGCCCCAATCTTCGGCACCTTCAATCTGAAGTTTATTGGGAATACCTGCAATAAACCCTCTCACATCTACACAAAGTGTATTAAAAGATTTTTCCATTTTAAAATAATCATTTGCTGTATTAATTACATTTAGTCTCTCGCCGAGCGAGTGATACTTTTCGGCACGCACCTCTTTAATAAACTCTTTCCAAGTCTTATTTATGATAGACGCTCCGCGAATCGGTTTAGCTTCCCCTATGGCTTTTGATGTTGTCAAGCGTTTCATAGATTTCTATTACCTCCCCATCAAAATTAAATACAGTTTACCATATGTATAAACTCTATTTTTATAATTAAAATTAGCAATCCCCTGTGCGGCGAAGGCACGCTCCCACCCATCCGTGACCCCATGGTTTCACTCCCGCCCTTTTCCAAGGGGCATAGTTCATCAACTTGTATAGACCCACTCATAGCGGCTCTATTCCGCAGTCCGTCACTCTGTCATACCTTTTACATCTCAATTTTTGATTAACTTCCCTATCCTTCAAAACCCGCTTTGCAGGGATTTCCGGTAGTGTCTCAGTTTGACTTTCTCACGCTATAACCTGAAAAGTCAAACGGAGACACTACCGCATTGCTTGTATAAAAAATTAAAATATGCTATGAATTAATTACAAAGTAAAATAGGTCTGCGTTGGTCACGGCCAGACAAGAAGTTTGCCTCACATATGACCGAGTGACCTGGTTCTGCACTGCCCAGGACGCTTGCTTCCGTCGGGAAGTATGACTAAAACCGCGACAGTATGCTTGCCGACATGAGCAAACGGCAGGAGCGGGCTGTCCCTTCAAGGGAACATATGTTCCCTTGACATGCTCAAAGCCTCATAAAGCTGTCCAAAGGTATGGAGAGTGCAGGAACTCTCTCTCCATATTAAACGTTGTAGGGACAGCGGGCGAAAAGGACAGCACGATGAGCAAATGCGAAGTAACCAGCTACAGCGAACAGCAATCCGCAACAGTAAAAATCAAGAAACCATTTACGCCCAAAGAGCTTGCTGCCTATCTTAATGTCAAGGTTCATACCGTGTATGTATGGGTGCATTTAAAAAAAATCCCCTACTGCAAGGCAGGGCATCTACTCAGGTTTTGGCAGGAAGATATTAACAATTGGCTTAAATCCGACAAGCCGGTAAAGGCTAAACCAAAACCAGCAAGGGTACTCAAGGCAAAACCCCGAATATCCGAGCAGGCAGCGGACATCGACGCTATGGTGCAAAGAGCCCACCATGAGGTGATGAAATGATGCGAGGATATGATAATATATCGCAGTTCTTTGATAATGCGGGGAAGTTTGACGGTGCTGGACTTAGGGGGATACTAATGAGTCGCGGCAACGGATTATATTTACGTGGGCGCATTTGGTGGATGAGCTTCACGGCGAATAAGCAACACTACCAGCGGTCAACTGGAACTGATGATAGAAAACTTGCTCAAAAAATACTGTCTAAGGTTCGGGTGCAGATCGTTGAAAATAAATGGTTCGACATAGACAAGTCGCACCATAAGACATTTGATGCTTTGGCTCACAAGTTCATCGATGAGCATTCGCAGGTGCACAAAAAAATTAATTCTCAAATGGCTGACGAGACAGCGTTAAGAGTGCACCTAAAGCCTTTTTTTGGCGGTATGACACTCAATGAAATAACGCCAAGCCTCATCAGCAAATACAAGACGCTAAAGCTCAAGACACTGTCCAAGGCGACAGTGAGCCTGCACCTGAAAATCATGTCAAAGATGTTTAATTTGGCGGTGAGAGAGTGGGAATGGTGCCGTAGCAATCCTGTCAGCATTGCTGGTGGTGTCGGCAAGCTCAACAATGAAGTGGACAGGTGGTTAACGCTGGAGGAAGAATTAAAGTTGCTCTCTGTTATGCCGGTCTGGTTGGCTGATATATGCATCTTCGCTTTAAATACGGGCATGCGTCAATCAGAAATATTGTCCCTGACAAGAAATAACGTTAACCTGATCTCAAGGACTGCAACTGTGCTGAAAGAGCTCAGCAAGACCGGTAAGTCACGGATAATCCCACTAAATGACATAGCACTTGCGATAATCAAAAAGCAGACAGTATACATATCGGGCTATGTCTTTTCGAATGCGAAGACCGGCGACAGAATGACGAGGGCAAGACTGACGAGCGAATATCAGCGTTGCGTTGTCAACTCTGGAATTAAACACGCAAGGTTCCACGATTTGAGGCATACATTCGCTACGCGACTGATACAAAGGGGCATTGAAATTTACAATGTCTCAAAGTTGCTGGGTCATAATAACATATCAACAACCCAAGGATACACCCATCACGACTATGAAAGTTTGCGTGGTTCCGTTAATGTGCTTGATGGTTTTTATGCAGAAGGTAGCAAAATTATGACAATCGGGGAAGGCAATTAATGCAAGTCATTGATTGCTATATTTTTCATCAAGGATGCCACATAATTCCATGTTATTGATTTATTAAGATTAAAATCAAGCAGGCCTCTCAGTTTTTGGAGGGCATTATAAGTATCAAGTATCTCCCTGATATCTTTTTTTCTGCCAGGATTCCCGCTATCTTTACCGTATAGCAGGTCCGACTCGTTCCCGGTTATTTTAAATATCACCATATCCCTTAAAAAAATAAATGACATATCAAGCCACGCCCTTATCGCCTCTTTGTCCTCCCAGGTTTCTTTTGCATCTTCATTGACCATGCTCCCGAGAAGGCCGGAAAACCAATCCATATCTTTCACAAAATCTCCGGATAAAGCAAGGCCGGGCCTCCCCATCGAAAGCCTGCTTACAAAATCGACCTGCTCTTGTCCCACCGCGGCCGATACAGCCTTTTTGAATGCATCGCGCGAGAGCGGATAAAATCGTATCGCAATGCAGCGGGACCGAATCGTATCAGGCAGGCCGTCCGGATTTGATGATACAAGTATAATAAGACTGTCCTCCGGCGGCTCTTCAAGTGTCTTTAAAAAAGCATTTGCCGCATTGATGTTCATGGTATCGGCATCGTCTACGATAGCGATCTTCTTACTGCCCTCAAGCGGCTTTAAAAAAAGCGTTGCCTCAAGTTTTCTGACTGCATCAATCCTGATTTCACCCTTTTCAGGAAAGGTGAATGAAACATCAGGGTGCGTTGCAGCCCCAATCTTTTTGCATGATACGCAGGTATCACAGCAATCAAAATCAGCCGGCTTCAGACAATTGAGCGCTTTTGCATAATTGACAGCGGCAAGGCGCTTGCCGATGCCGGTATCGCCGGAGAACAGCATGGCCGAAGGGACCCTGCTCCTCTTCAGCATGCCGAACAAAATTCTCAGCGCCTTTTCCTGACCCGCTATATGCCTGAGCGCCAATTTACTTCAGCCTTTCTTTTACGATTTTCCATACCCTTGCATGGACCTCTGCAGCAGGGAGCGCGGCATCTACAATGCAGATTCTGTCCGGATGGGCCTTGGCAATGTCCAGGTATCCCTCGCGGACCCTCCGGTGGAATGAGATGTCTTCAAGCTCGAGCCGGTCCGTCTTGTTTGCGCTTCTGTTTCTCGCCAGCCCGGCCTCAACGTCAAGATCGAACAGTATTGTAAGGTCCGGTCTCAAGCTGCCGGTTGCCAAACGGTCGAGCGACATGATAAGCGCTCTGTCAATACCGCGCGCATAGCCCTGGTAAGCTACTGTCGCGTCACTGAACCGGTCAGTAACAACGATTTTCCCCTCATTAACTGCCGGAATTATTTTCTCCGTCAAATGCTGCGCGCGGTCTGCATTATAGAGCAGAAGTTCTGTAATCGCCGACATCTCACCGTGATCGGGAAGAAGGAGTATCTCCCGGATCTTGCTGCCGATGACAGTCCCTCCCGGCTCAAAAGTCATGATAACATCACGACCCTCATCTGAGAGCCGCCCGGAAAGAAGTCGTGCCTGAGTAGTTTTCCCAGTTCCTTCAATGCCCTCAAAGGATATAAAAAAACCTTTTCTCAGCACTCAGTGCTCACGCCATTGCCTCTTTGACCCGCATGAGCAGTTGGCATATCTTTGTTGTTTCCTCAATACTCCTGGAAGCTGTGCCGCACGAGGGGGTGATAAGAATATTTTCCTGCACCAGACCCGCAGGCATGTACTTATAAAGTTCTTCAAAATGAGAAAGCATCAGTCTTGTCAACTGCCTGTCGTCCACTGTTGCAATAGCATCTGTTGTCGGCACAATACCCCATGCCAGATAACCCCCGTTGCTCAGGAACTTCCTCAGATGCTCGTGATAGATGACAAGGGTGTCAAAATAATCAAAGGCATCGAAATTGATGATCTGCGCTCCGCTCTCTATTACCATTGGCCAGTCCGCCCTGCCGCAGCAATGGACAGCCGGTATGCCGCCTGCATCGCTGATAGCAGAGACCACATCCTTAATCAGCCTGAAAGCTTCAGCGGCATCCACCCCAAGGTAGGATGAACTGCCTAATGCCGAAAGTATCGGCTCATCAATAAAAATAATGACCTCTTCGGCGTGCTGCTTCAATACATCTA
This sequence comes from Dissulfurispiraceae bacterium, assembly GCA_050011415.1. Lineage (GTDB taxonomy): Bacteria > Nitrospirota > Thermodesulfovibrionia > Thermodesulfovibrionales > Dissulfurispiraceae > JADFXI01. The sequence continues at coordinate 9,470 of JBEKJD010000096.1, forward strand.
TTTGCCACCGCACCTTTGCCTTGAGGAGCATTACAGATATCTCGCGTAATTCTTCATCGAAGAAAACAAGCCTGCCGTTGTGGTCCTTAAGGCCGAGCGTGAACGTGACAGGTCCGGTGACATGCCCTTTCAGCATGGGGAACCTCCTGCCGTTTATCGTCTTCAGGAAAGCATGCAGCCCCCTCGCGTAATCTTCAGAAATAGAAATCCTGGAGGTGTCGGAGCAGGACTCGTAAAAACGCTCAAGTTCGTCGCTCTCATTCCTCATAATCCATATCGACTCTTTCCTGTCGTCAACCTTTATATACGGCATACCTTCCGAGTACTGGGCAATCATGGATTCCCTGAATGAGATGTTAGGCAACTGCGGCCAGAACGGGATATCAAAAGTCCTGAGCACAAGCTCGCAGGCATCGGCAGCGTGCACATGCGGGAAACTGCCAATGCCTGTTGTAGAAAATGATTTTATACGAGTCGACATACTATATTATAGCAAACGGCAAAACGAAAAATGTAAAATACGATGTGTTGAAATACTCCGGGCTTATTAGTTGTCTTATGTCCGCGTTCCTCATTTTTTCATTTTCCGGAGCCGGCTTCGCGCTTTCCGATCCGGAAGTGCTCAGCCTGCAAAATGCGCTGAAAGGCAAATCAACAGGCGAGCGCATCGCTGTTTTTGCTGAGCGGTTTGTGGGCACTCCCTATGATACCGACCCTCTCGGGACGTATGTAAGGCAGGCAGTGATTGTCGCAGATGAAAAGGTCGACTGCATGTATTTGGTATTCAGGGCTGTGGAGCTGGCCTTGAGTTCATCACCCGCGGAGGCGGTCCAGGCAGCACTGCAAAAACGTTTTCACACAAAAGGTGTCGTAACCGACGGCAAGGTAGTCAATTATGATGACCGGTTCGCTTATGGTGAAGACATGATCTCCAGCGGCAAATGGG
>JBEKJD010000097.1:0-12822 GCA_050011415.1 Dissulfurispiraceae bacterium
TCCATCCGCATAACCCGCGGCCATGACTCCGATAAGGCTTTCTCTTTCAGTAACAAAGGTCCTGCCATAGCTTATGCAGGCGCCGGCAGGCAGCCTTCTCAAAGACAGCATGCGGGCTGTCAGGCTCATGGCCGGTATAAGTCCGGGCATTTCATGGCTGACAGGACCAAACGGTGAGTATCCGTAGAGCATTATACCGGGTCTGACCGCGTCGCAGTGAGATTCGGGCAGCGCCATCACTGCTGCGCTGTTAGCCAGATGATACAGCGGTATGTGCAATCCTGCGGCGGTCAACTCAGTCCGCAGAACGTTAAATGCATCAATCTGGGAACATGCGAAAGAGCGGTCACTAAGGTCGGCATCGGAAAAATGGCTCATGATTCCTTCAATAGTGATTCCCTTAAGGCTGGCAATCTCAAGGATATCGCTCAGCGCGGACCCTCTAAAGCCGAGCCTCCCCATGCCGGTATCAACTTTAATATGTATTTTTATATTCCGGCCGCGTCTCTCTGCTTCGCGCGACAGAGCAACTGCCGTCCCATGGGTCACGACAGTCGGCGTAAGGTTGTAGTCAAAGGCTTCGTGGACGTCAGGATCAAAAAGCACTATAATCGGAGTGTTGATACCGGACTCTCTCAGTTCCCTGGCTTCATCCATGAACGCCACTGCAAAATATTCGGCCCCGTCACCGGCCAGCCTTTTGTAGACCTGGACAGCTCCGTGTCCGTATGCATCGGCCTTTACAACAGCAATGACCGGCCTGCCTCCTGTTATTTGCCTGATGAGGCTGAAATTATGTGAGACCGCCTGCAAGTCTATTTCAGCAAGAAGACCTCTTTCCATATCACACACACAAAGCAAAAAGTAAAAAGTTAAAAGTTAAAAGTAAAGGCCAAAACATAAAATTATTTCCTTTCACTTTTTACTTTTTACCTCTAACTTTTCACTTGCCTTTAGCGCCTCATAATCTCCTTCGGTATTGATATTTATAAATGATCTGCCTTCAGGGTCTATCGCCCGCAAATCCGATTCATTGATAAAACAGGTCCTGACCTCGCGCAAAAAAGGGACCATTGATGTCTTATCATTAACAATGCAGTCCTCCATATAAGGCAGCAGCGTTCGTGAATATATGCCTAACAGAGGTTGCGGCTGCCTGTTAAAGACAGGGACAACAGCGTCGCAGGGACCGTGTTCCCTGCAGTAATCAAGATGCCGCTTACGTATAAAGGTTATCACCCCGGCGTTCAGAAAGGGCATATCGCAGGCCACAACAAAAATACCCGGCCCCTTTGCGTTAATCAGTGCTGAGTAAATTCCCGACATAGGGCCCCGCGAAGCGAGCACATCTCCGACGAGCACGGCCCCGTTGAGCCCAACAAGATTAAAATATGGTTCCGGATCGTTACTGCTTATAAACAACTCATCAAATAATTCCCTGAGCAGCGCAATATCCCTCGCGATAATGGGAGTGCCTTCAATATTTATAAAGCTTTTTAAGGCCCCGAATCTCCGGTTCCAGCCGCCTGCCAGCACAACGGCAGCGGTCACCTCTTCACATTGGTTCACTTTATAACAACCCCGGCATAACCGACCACATGCTCATAATCACCGCTGACCTCGCCTGATGTCGCATATTTCACGAGCTTCGCTTCATGGGCCCCCAATGACATTGAGGCGTAGAGCATTATTGTCGCAGGAATAAAACCGCACATGGAAATATTTTTCCTTGTTACGGTAGTGTAAAGCCCTTCGGGATTTAAATTCAGCACTTCGCTCAGGGCCAGTTTGTCGAGAGATCTCGCGAACTCATCGGTAACATAATGGCTCATGTCCGAACTTGCAACGATCACGACCGAACTACGTGAATGTCTGACAGCCCTGGCTATGCCTTCACCGATAGCCTTACAATCCTGCAACGAGGCACTCATCATAGTAATAGGTACTATCCTTGCGTTCCCGGAAAAATAGGCAATAAACGGCAACTGTACTTCAATAGAATGCTCAAACTCATGTGCCTGCACATCGCGGGACATGGCAGGAACTTCCTCTGCTATGGCTCCAGCCAGGTCCTCATCAACAGTCAGTATTCCGGTTGGGATCTCCCATTCCCCGGAGGCCATCAAAGAAAGGCGCGGACCAAGTCCCGTATGATTGGGCCCGAGTAGAACGAATGTCTCGGGAAAAATAATTGACGAGTAAACAGCACCGGCCACGTGGCCGGAATACATCAAACCGGCATGGGGGGAGAGGGCCCCGATTACTTTCTCCTTTACAGCTTCCCCGCTGATGTACTGCTCAACCTGGCCTTTCAAACGCGCTGCCGTGCCATTGTAAAACTGACCTGCTACAGCGGGAAGTCTCCTCATCAGTACACCTCTTCTTCAGCCTCATACGATGTGCCGGAGTGATCTACAAACTTGGTGCAATTCGACAAGAAAGTGAGGACAAGGTCGCCGGTAGGCCCGTTCCTCTGTTTGGCAATATCAATTTTAACCACATTCCTGACAGCCGGGTTATTCTTGACCTGATCGCTGTCTCTGTAAATAAATATAATTACATCGGCGTCTTGTTCGATAGCGCCTGATTCACGTATATCGGCAAGTGTCGGCTTGTTTCCGCTCCGCTGTTCAACAGCCCTGTTGAGCTGGCTCAAAGCTATCACCGGTATCTTCAGTTCCTTGGCAAGCGCCTTCAGCGAACGGGAAATCTCAGATATCTCCTGCTCCCGGCGCTCAAAATTTCCCCTGCTCCGCATAAGCTGAAGGTAATCAACTACTACAAGGCTCAGCCCTCTGTGCTCCAACTTGAGCCTCCTTGACTTGGCCCTTATTTCAAGCACGGTCAAGGCGGAAGAATCATCAATAAAAATGGGCGCTTCCGACAGCCTCCCGGCGGCGCTGGTCAGCTTTGGCCAATCTTGTTTATTAATAAAACCCTTCCTCACTTGCGAGGAATCGACCATGCTCTCGGAGCAGAGCATTCTCATTGCCAGTTGTTCCTTGGACATTTCGAGACTGAATATAGCTACGGGCTCCTTCATTTCTATTCCCACATGCTGGGCGACATTGAGCGCAAACGCGGTTTTACCCATACCCGGTCTGCCCCCGATGACAATCAGTTCGCCCGGCTGAAAGCCTGCGGTCAGATTATCAAGGTCCCTAAAACCGGAAGGCACGCCGGTAATCGCCTCTTTCTTGTCATAAAGTTGCTCGATCATCTTGAATGCATCTTTGACCACATCCTTCATGGCGGCAAAGGAGGTGCTGGTCCTTTTATCAGCTATATCGAATATCACCTTTTCAGCGTAGTCAACCATATCATCAGCTTCAAGGTCATCCTCGTACACCTTTGTGTTGATATGGGTAGCAGTCTGTATCAGTGCTCTCAACAGGGCCTTCTCGCGAATTATCTTGATATGATACCGGATATTGGCGGATGTGGGTATGCTGTTAGCGAGTGTCGAGAGGTATGCAATGCCGCCAACAGCATCCAGTTCACTTGTTTTCCTTAGATAATCGGTAAGTGTGATGATGTCAATGGGCTCGTTCTTATTGAAAAGCTCGAGCATAGCGTTATACAGACGCCTGTGCGATTCTCTGTAGAAATCATCGGCGGCCAGCATTTCAAGGGCCTTTGGCAAAGCCTCGTTATCAAAAATAATGGCGCCGAGAACAGACTGTTCCGCCTCAATATTTTGGGGAGGCAATTTGTCTATGCTTACTCCGGCATCTTGCACTATATTACTCCGCTGCGTACCTTACTCGCTTACCACTTGAACAGTGAACTGCGCTGAGACTTCAGGGTGAACTTTGACACTGACCGTGTAATTGCCCAGCCGCTTGATAGGTTCTTCCAGGACGATCTTTCTCCTGTCAATATCCAGCCCTTCTTTTTTGAGAGCTTCCGCGAGATCCATAGCGGTAACAGAGCCGAAAAGCTTCTCTTCCTCCCCGGCCTTTGCCCTGATAGTAATCGTGACAGCAGATATTCTGGAAGACAGTTCATCAGCGCCTGATTTTGCCTTTTTCACCGCTTCCTGTATTTTTCTCTTATCATGCTCCAGGGCCTTGACATTCCTGGGATTTGCTTCCAGAGCCAACCCCCTCGGCAACAGAAAATTACGCGCATAGCCGTCCTTAACAGACAGCATTTCCCCTATGTGGCCCAAGTCTTTAACATCTTCCCTGAGAATAACCTTCATGCGAAACGTCTCCTTTCAAAAATAATTTAGCTCCGTATTTATGAACTGAAGTACATAGTATAAACAATTGTGCCCAAAAATTGAAAATGGCGAAGTGCAGACTCTAAATCTTGAACTGCCCAACCAGCTCGCGTGCCTTTAACGATACTTTGTCCAATTCCTCTGCTGTCTGGGTAAGCTCCGACATGGCTGCCGCAAACTCGTTTGTTACTTCCGATATGTGGACCACATTGCCTGATATCGATTCAACAGTCGTTGACTGCTCATGGGATGCGGCAGCTATATGGGATATCATGTCCGTTACTGTATCAATGCCTTTCGATATGTCTTTTAAGGCCTCTTCCGCCTTGTTTGACAGGGATACGCCATTGGTTATGTCCGCCCTCCCCTTTTCCATGGATTTTGTAGCTGTTGCAACTTCTTCCTGAATGGACAATATCATTGAGGCAATTTCAGATGCGGAAATATTAGTTCTCTCCGCCAGTTTTCTGACTTCGTCGGCGACTACGGCAAAGCCCCGTCCCTGTTCCCCGGCACGCGCTGCCTCTATAGCAGCATTCAGAGCCAGCAGGTTGGTCTGATCGGAGATGTCTTTGATAGCAGAAACGATTTTCCCTATCTGCTCCGAACTGACTGCAAGTTTGTCGATTATGCTTGAGATGTCTTCAAAGGAAACCGATACCTCTTGTATTCCGCGAATACTCTGTCTTACTACTTCCCCGCCTTCTATAGACGTGCTTTTTAAACTCATGGCAAAATCAGAGGCGTCCTGAGCGTTTTTGGACACATCGAGGACAGTTGCCGACATTTCCTCAGAAGCAGAGGCTATGCTCACTGTCTCCTCAACCTGGGTCCTGGCTCTGGAGGTCAATTGCTGCGAAGTCGCGGACAGCTCACTTGATGACGAAGCAAGACTCGATGTAAAACCTGATATTTCATTAATCGTCCTATGGAGTTTATCCATAAACCTGTTGTAGCTGCCGCACAAATCACCGATTTCATCATCTTTCTGGACCTTCGGGCGCTTTGTAAGGTCGTTGTCCATCTCGGCGGATTTAAAGATTTCCTCTGTCTGCCGCAAAGGTACAACTACAGTCTTGAAAAGGATGACACTGACAACAATGGAAGTCAGTATTGCGATGACGCTAATGATAATGCCGGAAGATATACTTAAACCGACTACACGGTTGACTGAAGCTGCTGAGTCTTCCTGTGCCTTATGGGCTGTCAGTACATCCTGTCTGCCGGATTCGGTAAATCTATTAACGGTTTGACGGAGCCTGTTGCCGGCGTCAGCCGCTCTTTCCTTCATTTCCGTCTGCAGACGTATTTTGGCTATTATACCTTCATTTGAAAATACAAAGCCTCTTATGGATTTTAATGCCGAAACAGCGCTTCTGAGCAAGGTCAGTTCTTCCTTAGCGTCCAGTTTCAGCAAGTTATGTTCCATAGATTTCTGATAGGAGTCAGCCCTGTCAAGGGCTTTACGTATTTCCTCGCCGAGATTGTCAATCTCTTTTGATGCGGACGCATTGAAAAGCTTCGTAATATACCCTTCCGAAGAAAGGCCTGCAGTCATCAGCGCCGCGTTATCCGACAATATGTTTGTGGCAATACCCGACTGAGCAAAGGAAAGGTCCTGGTGTTTGTTCCGGCTTGCGGCTTCCATAGACATAAAGTCGACACTCTGGTTCAGCGACGTTGCAATTGACAGTATCAGGTTTTCACGTATTTCGACGGAAACGCCTTCCAACGTCTGCAATGTTCCCTCGTCCGGCTTTTTTGTGTATGCCGAATGGAGTTCAAACAGTTCGGAAACCTTCTTTTTGAGCGAATTCGCCAGTGCGGACATTTCCCTGGAAGACTTTGCAGACGGGCTTTCAAGGAGGTTATCAAGTATGCTGTTGGCTTTGCTTTTCAGTACCAGGACCTGTTTTCTTTCTTTTGAGTAAGGAAGGGTTATAACCATGTTGTTCAACTGATCGAGCGAAGTCTTGAGCGCCTCCATATCCCGCAGTTTCACTGAAGATGTTTTTGACCCTTCAAAATCGTCCTTCAATCCTTTTGAATAGTTAGCCTGCATGGCAGATACCCTCGCATCAAGGTTCTTCAGCCTGGCAGTCATGTCTTTCAACTTTTCTGAAATAGCTGCGCCGGCTTCACGGGTTTCAGACTCCGACTGCAGCCGCTTAGCCGCCGTCTCGAAAATTTCGCCGGACAATTTTCCTATTTCGCCATATAGTCCCCTGTGCTGACCGTCAAGTCTTTCAAGGGCATCTTCAGCCTCTTTGACTTCGGCAACGGACTTCCCGAAATTTTCCTTCTGCTGCTTCAGATCTTCATTGCTGACTGAAAGGCTCGCCTTAAGCAGGTCGGAAACCGAACTCTGAAGGGTTCTCTGAAGGTCGGTTGTCCTTACCTGAAACGGAGTGCTGGTACTCAGGAGATACGACAGCTTGGATTTAATAAAAACAAGCCCGGAAATGCTTATCGCAGCCATAAGCAGGATAACGGCGCCGATAACTACAACATTAATTGTAAGTTTCTGACGTATGGTCACAAAAACACCTCCGGTAAGAATAAATTATTTAAGGTATTTCTGCCCCTCGCCCAGTATGAAATCGATAAGTTTCTTCGCGGACGCGCTTGGCTCCCCTTTTGTTAGCATAAGCAAAGGTCTTCCTATTACCGGAGCCTCCACTCTCTTTACGGTGGCATCGACAAAGGAATCGCTGACTGCGCCGATTGCTTCTTTCATCGACGACACTTCTTTGACCTCTGCCATAGTCGTTGACGCCTCAACAGCGTCTGGAGTGTACGGCTCCCCTTGCATGACCTGTGTCTCGAAGGTCTGCCTTGTTCCTGATCCCTTGACAGAAGTCACGACAATAACATCCGCATCAGCGCCGCCCACTTCCTTCCAGTTCTTTACTTTACCGGTGTTCAACCCCTTCAACTGCTCCATGTTCAGCTTTGTTACAGGATTTTGATTATTAACTATAACGGCAATATTGTCGCCGCCGAGCGTCTGCGCTTTCAGATCGGCAATGCTGGACAACTCGGGCACGGCTTTCTTCAAATCCTCTAAATTATCCGAAGACACGCTTGCGTCGCACTTTGCCGACGCCAGGTCCTTTGCGCCATTAAGGGAGCCATTGGAAACAAGCACAAGATGAATACCTGAAGCCTTTTCAAAAGGCTCCTTGATTTTCGACATGATTTTGCCCATCACCGTTGAAGACCCATTAATCCTAAGTTCCTCGGCATATGCCGTTGTCCCGAAAACCAAAACCATCAATATCGAGCAAAGCAAGATTCTTTTCATGACGCCTCCCTGATTTCATTTTTTTTATCGAACATATCTTTTTCGTTTAGCTCACTATATCTGTTTTATTCAGGTTTGTCAACGCAAAAGTGCGGGTTTATCAAGCGGTTTTGTGAAAGAGCGGTCCGTGGAAGAAGCACCGGATTCTGCCTGAAAGCATGGACAATTTAGGGTAATAGTTCTTCGCTAATGTTGCGCTATTTCATAATATTCACGATAATATAAATAAGACCTTCAACGGCAAGATGCAATATCAGATAACTGCCTTACGGGAGGAAGAAATGTTACTCGCGATCAATCTCGGCATAGCAAAGCATGTTGCTGAAGCTTTCCCCGATTATGACAGGAAAATATACATCCCGACTAACTCATCAAAAAATACAAATAAATGCATAAAGGTATTAATATTCGTTTTATTTGTTGTTTTGGGCAAATCTGCTTATGCGGTTGAAAATAATGAAGATACGGAAAATAATGACCAGGGAGCAAAAAAGGTTTCGGTCAATAAAATCTACGACAGCTTTCATCAGGATTTGACTTATGCCCCTTATAATGAGGGACTGTTAAACATGACACTTATATCAGGATTAACAGATTCTCCTGAGATAAGGGGCGATACGGTTGGATACAGCATTGCGAATGCCGTTAAAATACCCGTAAGAATTATTGACGGAATTGAGGACCAGGGATTTGCGGCAGAATCACTATTAAATGACGATGGTGCGCCAGAAATAAGATTTTCCTGGAAATTTCTAAAATATTTATATAAATACCATGCCGACGTTTTTGATATTGTTTTTAAATTTATAATGTATCACGAAACAGCGCATATTATAAACGGCGACATATATAAATTCAGCTTTTCCCCTGATTTAAAAGCTGAGATAAAGGCGGACTCATATGCCGCAGGGCGTCTCAGTAAGTATTGCGAATTTGATTTGACCCTGGAATCTTTTTTAAGCGTCCATCAAATCTACAATGCCTTTATCGATAATTTTGAAGATTCTGACAGCAGTATAATGTATATTGCGCTGAGACTCGAATATTTATCGCAGCATCAAAAATATTGAGAGCCGGCAGGGATTCTGACTAACTACTGAGTTTTGACTTCACCCTGCACAACTTAAGGATAAGTCCTCGACGTGAGCGAAGACTCTGGCATAAAGCAACCGGACAAAGACTCGATTTTGCGGTTCATGCGGCATGAGCTGAAAACGCCTATCAACGCCATTATCGGGTACAGCGAGATGCTGCTTGAAGAAACAGCGGAACTGGGTGATGCAGCTCAAAGCCTTCGCGCCGACCTTGAAAATATCAATACCGCCGGGCATCAAATGTTGTCACTTGTCAATGACACCAATCTCGAAATTGACCTTGAGAATTTCGGGTCCGAATTCAGACATGCTGTCCGCACATTGATCAACTCCGTTGTGGGCTATACCGAGATGCTGCTCGAAGAAGCGCAAGACACCAGCGGGGAAACCTTTGCCGGTGATCTCATGAAGATTCAGACAGCCGGCAAACAACTCTTCTCTCTAATCGAAGACTTTGTTAAATTCGGCCATATTCAAGCCGACATACGCAGCGCCGTGCAGCCTGAAGCGGAACCGTTGCACCCCGCACTGCGCGAGGCGGTGTCTGCCATTCCTTCCCTGCAGGACGAATCCGGAATGCCTGAGCAAATACAGGGGACCATCCTGATAGTCGACGACAACGAAATGAACAGGGACCTTCTTTCCCGCCAACTGAAAAAGCAGGGCTATGCGTGCGAGTCGGCTGAAAACGGGCGGCTGGCGATAGAAAAGATGCATCTGCATAAATTCGATCTTGTGCTGCTTGATATCATAATGCCGGAGATGGACGGCTTTCAGGCGCTTGAAGAAATAAAAGGGTCCGCAGAGCTTCGTTATATCCCGGTGATCATGATTTCTTCACTTGATGAAATGGATAATATTGTGCGATGCATAGAAATAGGCGCCGAAGACTACCTGCCGAAACCGCCCGATCCGGTGCTGTTGAGGGCAAGGGTCAGCGCCTGTCTTGAAAAGAAGCGCCTGATCGATCAGGAAATAGAGACCCGGAAGAGACTTAAAGAGCTGAACGAAGCGCTCGACGTCCGAAACCGGTTGATCCGCGATACCTTCGGACGATATCTTTCCGATGAGATCGTCGAGAATATTCTCGAAACCCCTGCAGGGTTGAAGCTGGGGGGCGAGAAACGTGAGACAACTATACTGATGAGTGACTTGCGGGGTTTCACTTCCATTGCCGAGCGGCTTTCTCCGGAAGATGTTGTTGCCATGATAAACATCTATCTCGAAATCATGACGGGCATCATCCTGAAATATAACGGCACTATCGATGAATTTATCGGAGACGCCATTCTCGTCATTTTCGGAGCGCCTTTGCAGCGTGATGACGACACAATACGCGCTGTGGCCTGCGCCGTTGAAATGCAGACGGCAATGGAAGAGGTCAACAGGAGGAACAGGGAATCAGGATTTCCTGAAGTGGTGATGGGTATCGGCATCAATACCGGCAGCGTGATAGTAGGAAACATCGGGTCGAGAAAAAGGACAAAATATGCCGTGGTTGGGAGAAACGTAAACCTGACTTCCCGAATAGAGTCATGTACTGTAGGCGGACAGATCCTCGCATCCCAAAGCACGATCGAGGCATGCGGAGAGATATTGAGAATAGACAACACTATTGAGGTCATGCCGAAAGGGTTGCAAAAACCGATCACCATATACGAGGTGGGAGGGATAGGTGGAAATTACAATCTTTTTCTGCCTGAAAAAAAGAGAACTGAGTTGGCCGAAATTATAACCGACAGATTGTCGAACATTAAGATCACTTTGGCCGGAGCCGGGAGCAATAATATCGCACCCGGGATTTATGCGAAGGTGACAGAAAACATATCGGCAGTTCCGCCGGTATTCCGGGTGTGTCTGACTTCAGACGCGTCGCCGGTGAAGGCATTCATGAAAGCAGCACACTTAGATGGAAGAGAAAATAAGACACAAGACACGTGATACGTCTTTTCATTATTAAGAAATTTGTCCCCGCTGCCGTACCGCTTCATATAGGCTTACAGATACGGCCATGGCAACATTAAGGCTTTCGGCGCCGCCAAGGACAGGGATGCTGAACGTAACATCAGCGTTCCTGAGCAGCGCGGCCCCGATGCCATGCGCCTCATTGCCAAAGGCAAGCGCCGCAGGTCCCCTGAAATCAGTTCCGTATAGAGAAAGCGCGGCATGGACATCGGCTGCATACAACCCGATACTCTGCACCTCTAAAAAACGCAGGATTTCCTCCACTCCGGCTGATATCACAGGCACCGCAAAAATACTCCCGGCCGACGCCCTGATAGCCTTGGACATAAAAGCATTGCATGTCCCAGGCGTCAGCAGTACTGCATCGGCGCCTGCCGCATCAGCGGCCCGGACAATTGTTCCGATATTGCCGGGGTCCCGAATACCGTCGCAAACAACCAGCAAGGGCATTGTTTTGAACGGTATCGCATCGAGGGACGCCATCTCAAGCGAGAGCACTGCCGCTATGCCCTGAGGCGTTTCGGTATCAGTCAGCTTTTCAATCACCCGTTTCGATGCTTCGACCAGATGGACGGATGTTTCCTTCAGCCGCTTCAAGAGCCGCTGCCCCTCCCTTGAGGAAGAAAAATCTTCGGTGAAAAAAACCTGCCTCAGGCCTGCTGCCGGAGAAGCGAGTGCCATTTCTACAAGATGCGGGCCCTCAATAATGAAAACGGAGCTTCCATGCCCGCCGCGTCTTTCCTTTATTCTGAGCGCTTCCTTGATCAGCGGATTTGCCGTGCTTGTAATCGGCTGCTGACTCATAGCGATACTTTGAACGGCGTCGGGATGAAAGTTATAATAAATATTACCAGGGACAGCAATCCTATCATCATTCTCCCGCGGTCAAGAGGCGATTCCCAATACAGTACCGGCGGGTGCTTGATGCCTAAAATGAGCATCAGAACGGCCCAAACAAGCCAGCCTTCCCACCCTGGAAACCCAAATAGTGATGAGAGACCGAGAATGGCTAACAACCCTACGAGGAATACGGAGACATAGCGGTGGCGTTCGCCCAGGATTGCATAGGCGATATGGCCCCCGTCAAGCTGGCCTATAGGTATAAGGTTGAGTGATGTTACAAAAAGCCCGATCCATCCCGCAAAAGCGACAGGATGGAGTAAGATGTCATAGTGCTCAGGAGTGGTGCCAAGCACTATCCGGGACAGAAAGGAAAACAGGATTGAATCGCCTAAAGAGAGCGAGCCTTCACCCGCCGCGGCGGGCGGCAGCGGTATCACCTTTGATATGCTGAGTCCTATGATGCATGCTGCCACAGAAATAATAAACCCGGCTATAGGCCCCGAGGCCCCGATGTCGATGAGGGCCTTCCGCGTAATAATAGGGGACTTCATTTTTATGAATGCGCCGAAAGTCCCGAAGATCGACGGCGCAGGAATAAAATACGGGAGCGTCGCTTTCGTATGGTTCATTTTAGATGCAATATAATGGGACAGTTCGTGGCAAAGCAGTATGGTCATCAGAGTGCCTGCAAAGGGCAGCCCTTCAATAATCCTGCCAGGTGATTTAATGATATTGATCCCCTGCTGAAGCGCGCCGGCTGACAACGTTGACAGAAACGTCAGTATAAAAAGGACTATATGAATATATGGGACCCTTCGCCAGACGCCCATTGCCTACCGCCTGTCATCCACTGTCAGTTTGCCTTGCACGTCGTAATCATATGCCCCTGTAATCTCAACAGTAACAATGTCGCCCGCTTTTACACTTTCTTTGTCCGACTTCCGGCTTCCGACTTCCGGCTTCTCTATAATAACAACTCCGTCAATTTCCGGAGTATGAGAGTAGAGCCGGGCGAGCATAACGTCTTCCGCCACCTCGTCAACAATGGCCCTGAAACGTCTGCCTACAAGCTCCCTGTTTACCTCAAGCGATATGAGCGACTGACGCTTCATTATTTCCTCGTACCTCCTGTGTTTTACCTTCTCGGGCACCTGCCCTTTCAGAGCTGCTGAAGGGGTACCCTCCTCTTTAGAGAACATAAAGGCCCCCAGCCTGTCAAACCTTGTCTCTTCGATAAAATCAATAAGCCCGTTAAACTCCTCTTCGGTCTCTGTTGGAAAACCGGTAATAAACGTTGTCCTGAGAGCAACTCCGGGTATCCGCCGGCGGAGTGTGCGTATAAGCTTGCGGTATTCGCTGCGTGTTCCCCTCCGCCCCATGAGCCTCAATAT
>JBEKJD010000098.1:0-10337 GCA_050011415.1 Dissulfurispiraceae bacterium
ATGGCGGATGTTTCGCGGCTTCTCAGAGGATTTTTTCTCCTCCTTAAGGCATTCCTTCAATCGCCCGCAAAGAAGTTCGGAGTGCTGATCTATTCCAGGGACGATACCGAAACTCCCGGTAGGCTGCTGGCGGAAGGGATGCTCGGACTTTTTCTAAGCGCAGCGCAGGAGCATTCATCGGTCCAGTTTCGCACAATGGAAATCGGGAGAGATACCGACCTTCGCGTTGCTTTACGTGGGGCTTTGGACAGAGGCTGCACCGCCGTGGAATTCATTCAGCGTGATGGAAGCGTCTTCACTACAGAAGGGTACGCGGCCCCATCGGTCTTCGGCGATTCATCAAGTCTGAATCTGAGTCCTGGAGACGTTGTAGTCATGTCAGGGGGCGCAACCGGGATCAGCGCCCACCTGGCGCACAGTCTCGCGCCCTTCAGTCCCCGTCTGGTCTTCCTGGGGAGAACGTCTCTGGATCCAGGCATCGATTTGGCAATGCCGCGCCCCGGACATTTTCCTTCTGAAGCATTTGCTGTTGATCACAGGGCATTGGAGATCGCTCGGACCCTGTCGGAATTGCACTCTTCGGGGATCGCGGCAACATACCATACCTGTGATGTGACCGATCCCGAAGCGGTACGCGCGATCATGGACGAGGTAGCAAGCCGTTACGGCAAGATCGACGGGATCATTCACGGCGCCGGAGTCCTCAGGGACAGCCTCTTAAGCCAAATGACCCTGGATGATTTCTCCATGGTCACGGACGTCAAATTCCTCGGAGCCTGGAATCTATTCTCAGCTGCGAAGGAGGCCAGCCTGAGGTTTTTCGTTGGCCTCTCCTCGGTGGCCGCAATCCAGGGAAATCCTGGCCAGGCCAACTACGCTGCTGCCAACCGGATGATGTCTGCGTTACTCAGAATCCTCCACCGGGAAAAAACCGATATCCGATTCAAGTCCTTGATGCTTCCCCCTGTCGAGGGGGCGGGCATGGCCGAGGGTCCGGAGGTCCGTGAATTGATGAAAAGAAAAGGCGTGGCGTATATCCATGTAAATGAGCTTGCCGGACTTTTCTGCCGGGAGCTCTTTGTAGCCTCGGCCGACGACGATTGGGTAATGTTCATGAGGAGGCTGCCATCCTTGAGTACGGCTCAGCTCAATGATACAACCCGTCCTTCACTAAGTGGAGAAATGAATGGAGGCGCCGTCTCCTTTAGCCCCGAGGACTTTCCCATGATAGAAAGCATCTCTTATCTGGACATCCGCCGGGAAGAACTGGAGGCCTTCAGATCTTTCTCCAGGGAGAAAGATCTTTGGATCGCGGACCACAGGCCTTTCAAGTTCGTCAAGCATCCTCTTGTCTCAGCCGCCATGATTCTGGAGACATTCATGGAAGCCTCCCGGATCCTGTATCCCCACCTGCAGGTGCGGGGAGTTCGCCAGGTGCGGCTCATGGACATGATCCAATGTCCTCCGGGGGTTCCAAGGCCTTCCCGGATTTTGTGCCGCCGGGCCGGCAACGGCCTTCGGGAGGTATTGTGTGAGGTATCTCTCGCAGCGCAGGAGATCTCCCCAGCCGGGAGATTGACCGACCACTTCACCCCGCACTGCAAGGGCCAGGTGATCCTTGATGGCGGGGGTGGATATATCGGGGAGGGATTCCCGGATTTTCCTGTCAGCCTGGACGAACTGGGGACTACGTCTATGGATCATAAAAAAGTGCTTAAATGGTACAACAAACACGGCGGACTAAAAGGCAGGTATCGCGTGATTGAGTTCCTTGACGGTACAGGTACAGGGGTGGTGCGGGGTCGAACCACCTACCGGGCGACAAGTGATTTCGCAAAGCTGCGGAACGCCCGGTACCAATACTCTCCCTACCTTTTCGAGGCCCTTTTGCAGTTGGTAGTCTTCCACATCGCTGCGACGGACCCATCTGAGCGGCGATCGATGATTCCCATGGAGATCGGGGAGATGAGGTTTTTGCGAAAATGCCGGACAGGAGAACAGATAACCCTGGAGGCGCGGATGAGGGTGCAGGATGAGGAAGGTCTTACCTGGGACGCCAGAGGGATTGACGATCAAGGACGCGCTATCATGCAGATCCATAACTTGCGTATGCACTGGGTTTCGGACTGAGCCGCGGTTACGGACAGATGGGAGTGAATATGTCAAAAGACCGCGAAGGCATAACCGTCCACACGATGGGTCCTGTTCATCGAAGAGGGCCTGCCTTCTATGCATCTTTACCATGTGGACCACGTGACACCCAACCCATCAAGGGCCATAGGACTAACGGAGATGAAGCCAGGCGCCGACTCGTTTCCACCCTGTGGGATTACCTTGTAGCTATGGAAAGTCCTCTTTGTAAACGCTGTCAGTCTTCCAACAAAGCTGCTTTCCCAATTCAGGTGTTACGCGGCCTTCTTGGCAGGCCCCATCTCATGTTGGGAGAATATCGGGGTCCGGCCATCTCCTTCAGCGAAAGTGGAGGAAAAGTCTGGGCTGCTCTATGTGGAGATGAGTCTGATATAGGCATCGATGTGACAGGGACCGATGAATTCCAGAGAGACTATCCCTTTCACCGGGTCTTCCATCCACAAGAGCACCGACACGCCTTGAAGCTGACAGACGGAGATTTGGAAACGGCATCAGCCCTCCTCTGGTCTATCAAGGAAGCCGTTGTCAAGGCACTTGGATGCGCATTCCATCTCGTGGATCCCCGGCAAATCACCGTCTATCCACCGGCGGGAGGGGTTACAGAGGGAAACGGCTGGTATACTTTTCCGGTCAGCTTATCAGGGAAGGCTCTGATGCGGTTTCCCATAGCTGCCGGCCAGTCCCTATGGGTACATTCACTTCCTCAGCATAAGATGTGGCTTTCCATAGCCCTTTTGAATCGGAGACCGACAGGCAATGAATAACCTTACCTGCAATTGCGTTCCGCGTTTAGACGGAGTGTCGGCAGCAGAACTTGGACGGCTTTTCCCGGAGCCTTCTATCACAGCCCCTCTTCTTTCTCTGTTGCAGGAATCGGGTGTAGACGGTTTTAACCTGCGGAGCATAGTGGTGTTAAAAGATGATGCTCCTGTTCTCTTATTGCCGTTATTTGAAACCCGTTTTAATTTGTCCGCTTTTGCAGAGGGATGGATCAAAAAAACGCTGGATGTGGCAGGTCGTCTCATCCCCTCGGTTTTTCAACCCCGGGTTTTGAGCGTGGGGTCGCTTGTGGGGGAATGGAGTGAAATAGGGATTGATCCTCAAATCGATGAGGGCACCCTCGATGCGGCTTGCGAAATGGCCTTTAACGCCTTGCAAACGCTCGCAACCGAGCTTAAAAGCGACATTGTGGCGCTTTACAACTTTAATCAATACAGCAAACTTCCAGGAGATGTATTCAAAAAATTCAACCGGGTGCAATACCGGTCTTGTGCCAGACTGCCGATCAATTTCAACACCATGGAGGAATACCTGGGCCGCCTTTCAAGGGCCACGAGAAAAAACCTGCGCCGCAAAATGCGGGTTGCCCCGGAAGTTCGGGTAATTCGAAGTTGCACTATTTCCCCTTTTCTGGACAGTATCTACAATCTTTATCTGAAAACAGTGGAGCGCAGCCCCATGGCTCTTGGCGCGCACAACCGTTTATTTTTTGAAAAAATCTGTGAGAGAGTACCGGGCGCCGGGTACACGCTCTATTTTATACAGGAAGAACTAGCCGCTTTTAACCTTCTCGTCGTAAAACAGGAAGCGATGGTAGATAAATTTTTTTGCATGGATTACGGACTCGGGCGCAAATACAACCTTTATGTCTTGTCCTGGTTTGAAAATGTCCGCGCCTGCGTGGAGCAAAAAATTCCTTTCTATTATGCGGGACAGGGCACGGAGAAGACCAAAGCTCACCTGGGTGCGACGTTTATCCCGAGCTTTATTTTATTCAAGCACCGCCGGCCGGTATTTGACCGTCTTCTTGTCCGGCAGTCGGCGGTGACCAATAAGGCACTCAGCCTTCTCGGGTTTTGGCCTGACGTAACAACTTTCACTACCGTTGCACGGAAAGGCGAAATGGAGATTGATGACAAAAGATACTGAATACGTAATTGAAGTGGAAAAACTGACGATGCGCTACGGAGATTTACTGGCGGTCGACGACGTATCGTTCACGGTCAGTAAAGGGGAGGTGTTCGCCCTGCTTGGCCCGAACGGCGCCGGCAAGACCACTACCGTCGAGATCATCAACACAATCCGCACGACAACGTCCGGAAAAGTGACCCTCCTTGGAATAGATATTACGAAGAATAAGCATGACATCGTCCGACGCATCGGCGTCCTCCCGCAGGGTTTCAGCTCGTTCGACAGGATAACGGTCAGAGAGACCCTGCAGTACTACTCGCGGCTTTATTGCTGCAGGAACATCGATATCGACGGGCTGATAGAGCTCGTAAACCTCAAGGACAAGACCAATGAGCAGTACAAGAACCTCTCCGGGGGCTTGAGACAGCGCCTTGGAATCGCGATCGCGCTCGTGAACGACCCCGAGGTCGTGTTCCTCGACGAACCGACGACAGGACTCGATCCCCGCGCAAGGCACGAGGTGTGGGAAGTCTTGCTGGGCCTGAAGAAGAAGGGGAAGACCGTAATTCTCACCACACACTATATAGAGGAAGCGGAGCTTCTTGCAGACACGGTCGCAATAATTTCGAAGGGGAAGATCATAGCTATGGACTCACCCGGGGAACTCATCAAAAACAACACAAATTACCTGGTACTCACGCTCCAGTCCGGCGATGAAAAAGTTTTTGAAATCGTCCGGCAGATGGGCTTCGCGCCGTTTCTTAACACCCAAAAAGACATCAAAGTCAGGGTGGAGCGCAGGGACGATGTGCTGAATATACTTACCGCCATCAAGGATGCCGGGGCGTTGTATTTCGGATTGGATGTTCGAAAACCGAACCTTGAAGAGGTCTTCCTGAAGCTCACCGGCGAGGCGCTCCTCGTCGGTCCCGTCAGTGGAAGGGAGGCGGCATGAATCTGCGGGTCGTCGGCGCAAATCTCTTCGTGAAACTCATGTGCGTATACCGCGAGAAGACCGCCATGTTCTTCACGCTTGCGTTCCCGATAATCCTGATACTCGTGTTCGGCACGATCTTCATGAGCCAGGACAACGTGGAATACCACCTTTGCGTGCAGGACCTCGACCAGACAAATTTATCTGCACAATCCGTCAAGACCCTCGAGCGCGACGGGAAATTTAAGATAACCAGGGTCGACCCGGCCATCAACGCAGCACAATACGTCAGGGACAACAAGGTGAACCTTGTCCTTGTTATTCCAAAAGGCTATGGAAGGTCCATCTTGCAAAGGGTGCTGCTCGGCAACTCAAACGCATCCGTCACCATCACATACATTTACGACCCCAGTTCTTCTTCGGTGCCCACGAAGATGCAAATCCTGGACGCGGTGTTGGCCGGGATAAACCAGAAAATGTCCGGGAAGCCTCCGGTCATCAGATCTGCCGCGAAATCGATACTCACCAGGAAATACCGGTTCATAGAGTTCTTCGTCCCTGGGATCATTGCGATGTCGGTTATGACTTTGAGCCTGTTCGGCACGGTAAACTTAAACACGGAGTTGCGACAGAAGGGCATCATCAGGAAACTGTCCACGACGCCGATCACCCGCACCGACTGGATACTGTCCGACATCCTGTACCAGTTTATAATCGGGGCAGTCTCCACTACTACGATGCTGCTGGTGAGCTACGCCGTGTTTGACGTCAACCTGCATATAGACGCCTGGCTCCCTGCTTTCATTTTGCTTGACGTCTTCGCGTTTGTCGGAATCGGGATGATACTCACCCGCTTCGCCAGGGAGGCGCAGAGCGCCGCAGCCGCCGCAAACGCTATCAGTTTTCCGCTGATGTTCCTCTCGGGGAGCTTCTTCCCCATTGAGCTGATGCCGGGTTTCCTGCAGACGATAGCCAGGATACTGCCGCTGTATTACGTAAACGAGGGACTCCGGGCATCAATGGTATTTGAAGACAACATGGCTGCGCTGAAATGCTCCGCGGTCGTAGGGATTTTTGCAGCCGTGGTCTTCATCCTGGGCATAATGGCCACCAAATGGGAAGAGGGCCAGTGAATAGCAAGGTACTCCCTTTGCGCCATCACTCAGGGAAGGAGGTCCGGCAATACAGATGTTGGTTGTTTTTATTAAAAATAATATTGGAGAGATGAAAACATGAAGATAAAACTTATAGCACCCCATGAACACAGTGAAAACTCTTTATCCAGCCCCTTCAAATTCCAGAGGGTGAATCTTCCTCTTTTGGCGGCGCTCACCCAGCCTGGCCACACGATCACGATTGTCGAGGAAGCTTATGCTCCTGATGACATCGATCAAGATGTGGATTTGGTGGGCATCACCGTCCTGACCGAACTTGCACTAAGGGCCTATCAGGTCGCTGACACATATCGCCGGAAGGGTGTGAAGGTGGTGATGGGAGGAATACACCCCACGGTATTGCCTGACGAAGCGTTAGAGCATGCAGACGCTGTAGTCGTGGGAGAAGCTGAGGGTGTCTGGCCACAACTCGTATCGGATGCCGCCTCGGGACAACTGCAAAGAATATATCGGGCCGGTAAAGCGACCGATCTCAAAGGTCTGCCGAAACCACGGCGAGATCTCTTCCCCGGAACCAATGGTAAAGGTCATATTCCTATCCCGGTCGGCGTCGAGACATCCAGGGGATGTCCGAACGATTGCGAATTCTGTTGCATCGGCCAGACCTTGGGGCAGCAATATCGAGTCAGGCCGGTTCAGGAGGTGATTGCCGAAATAGAGGCTATTGATTCCCCATACATCTTCTTTGTTGATGACGCCCTTGGGCTGAACCGGAATGCAGCTAAAAAGCTTTTTACTGAAATGATACCTCTTCGGCGGCGATGGCTGGCGCAAGGCACAGTGTCGTTAGCTGAGGATTTGGAGCTGCTGGGATTGATGAAACGTGCAGGGTGCCTCGGGCTTTTGATTGGATTTGAATCGGTACAGAAAGGGACACAAAATGAGGTCAAGAAAATAAAGAACCTGAGGATCGATTTTTATGAGGCCATGCATCGCTTCCATGGCGAAGGTTTCGGGATACTGGGCTCCTTTGTCTTTGGCTTTGATTACGAAAACAGGGATGTGTTCGAGCAGACCCTTGAGTTTATAATGAGGAGTCATATGGATGTTGTCCAGCTAAGGATTCTTACTCCTTATCCTGGAACACGTTTATATAAGCGCCTCTCAAGCGAAGGCAGGTTGTTAGTGAGTGACTGGTGGCTCCATGGATATCCTCCGGATACACTCCTTTTTCAGCCAAAGGCGATGACTGCCGACGAACTCATTAACGGTTTCGCCCGCTTGATCAGACAAGCCTATTCTTTCGGCGCAATGACAAAACGCTTTTTTGGAATGAGCCCATGGAAACGAACTCTGCTCGGTTGCCAGCTATACGCTGCGGTCAATCTATCTACCCGTGGACGTTATTTCAAAGGCATGAGGCTTCTACAACCATTTGCCGGGGAGCCAACTCAATAGAAAAACGGCAGAGATCACTTATGAAAAGACCGGAAAATGGACGACGCGCATATGCACTGAAAAGTTATAAGCACCTCAATTCATAAATACGGTATTCATATATTGACCTTTTCGCCGTGAAACACTCCGATGTCGAATGCCGACACGGACGTTTTCAGGAGCTTGTCGCGGCCTGCGAGTTTTTGACAGAGTATTGCCCTGATATCATCGGGGCTGCACAAAGCCTGTCTGGATATCCTGCTTAGGGCCGAGAGAGCAAAACCTGCCAGAACAAGGTTAACAGATTTAGGCTGCTGAACTTCATTTGCCAACCCGTCTGCATCTATTATGAGCATCTTCCGGTTTTCGGGGCCCTCGGGTCGTGACCGGGCATTAACGACGGCAATCCCGTCCGGATCAAGATAAAATAAATGGTCCTGCATGTTCTCTTCCTTCAGGACCAGCAGGACGTCGGCCTTGCCCGGCCTGATCAGAGGGCTTGAGAAGCCGCCCACTTTGATGTGTGAAACAACGATGCCTCCGCGTTGGGCCATGCCGTGGGTCTCTGCCGTCAATACCGGATATTCTTTGTAAATAGCGGCCTCCGCCAGTAGCCGGGTGATAAACACTATGCCCTGACCGCCTACCCCGCTTATGAGAATCTGCTGTTTTTGAAAAGGTGCGTTCACTCCGTCCCAACCTTCCTGATCGCCTTCCTGGGACAGGCGTGAATACAGACGCCGCAGCCTCTGCAAACAAGTTGATTGATTCTCGCGAGCTTTCTGTCCCCATCATATTCGATGGCAGGGCATTCAAATTGTTCAATGCAATATGAGCAGCCATCGCATAATGAAGATATCTCCACATTGATGCGTTCACACTCCGCTGCTTTCGAGCGCTTGTCCAGGAGGCACGCATGACGGGAAATCACAACGGCAAGGCCCTTGTCTTTCGTGTGTTTTTGCGCCGACTTAAGGAGCTTTATAAATCCGTGCATATCGTAAGGATCACCAACACGGCAGAACCTGATGCCGCAGCTCTTGACGAGCCCCTCTATAGAAATCTTTGCAAGGGGGCTGCCGCAGCTGTCTATCCCCGTGGCGGGCGTGGGCTGATTTCCGGTCATCGCAGTCGTCGAATTGTCGAGCACTACCAGGACAAAGCGCGAATCCTGCACAACAGCGTCGATCAGTGCCGGGACTCCGGCATGAAAAAAGGTTGAATCCCCAATTGTGGCTACTATTTCGGTCTCGTTGCCGCCTAATCTGAATGCGCGATAAAAACCCGAGGCCTGGCTGATTGACGCGCCCATGCAGAGCGAGGTGTCGATCGCGCCGAAATTCAGGCCCAGGCTATAACAGCCGATGTCGCTTGTGTAAATGGCGCCGGGTATTGCCTTCTTGATCGCAAAAAAACTCGCGCGGTGAGGGCATCCGGGGCAAAGGCTGGGGCTCCTGCCACGTTCAGAGGAGGTCCTGGTTCCAGATTCCCCAGTCGCGCAGAAATTCAGGACTATCCCCTCGATAATCTCCGGCAGCAGTTCTCCGGCAGCAGGTATGAATCCGTTTAAACGGCCCTTTACCTTATGCCTGTCCGCCATCTGCATTTCGATAACAGGAGCGCTCTCTTCTATTACCAGGATGTCCTCATATCTGCCCAGGATATCTTCTATAAAAGCGGAATGCAGCGGGAATGGCTGGATGACCTGGAAGACCGCAACCTTGTTCAGAAGACCGAGATCGACTATTATCTCATGGACGTGCGCGGCTGAAACACCGGAAGCGACTATGGCCCGCGAAGCGACTACCCCTGAATTCAAAAAGCGTGGCCGGGTATCATCATTGGCAGATATGGCAGACAGTTTCTCATTTAGCCTGGTATGAAGGATATGGCGAAACTCGGGCGTTGCCGCCCATCTCGCAGGGTCCTTCCTGAATACCGCGGCGCGGCAGTTATGTTCCACCTGTTTCAATTCCACATCCTGTCCGCCATGGCAGACCCTGGTGGTCGGCCTGAGCATGACCGGCACCTCGAACTTCTCTGAAAGTTCATAGGCGAGCCTGACAAACTCCTTTGCCTGCTCCGGTCCTGCCGGATCCAGGACAGGCACCTTGGCGAGCATCGCCATCAAACGGCTGTCCTGCTCCGTCTGAGAGGCATGCAGCCCCGGGTCGTCCGCGCTGATCACAATAAAGCCCCCTTTTGCACCCATATAAGCAGCGCTTGTCAGAGGGTCGGATGCGACATTAAGACCAACCTGCTTCATGCTCACTGCTGTGCGGAGTCCGGCGATACTGCCGGCATAAGCTATTTCAAAAGCTATTTTTTCGTTTACGGCCCACTGGGTATGTATCGGCAGAGACAATTCCTTCTTCCATCTGACAACTCCCGGGAGAATCTCCGAGGCCGGGGTCCCAGGATATGAAAGGACCATGGAACAGCCGTTTTCCACAAGCCCGCGAGCTATGGCCTCATTACCGATCATAAGAATGCGATTGTTCACTGACTGCCTCTTCGTGCTTCAATATTTGGAACGATGGACAAATATATTAAGTTCCCAGGTAAGAGTATGTCAACGCTCACGAGATCAATGACGACCGCGGCCATGCTTGCGCCGCGTGCCACGCAGCGGCGATCCAGTGCCCGGATGACGAGCACCGTGCCGCTCAGTCCAACGCGAGGAATGGCCTTCGACCAGGAGGCCAACCCCAAAGAACCACGGGACAACAAGCGAGAGCCTTTCATCGACCCAATGTCATTGTTCTTTAGCCTTTACCCTATAGTTTATT
>JBEKJD010000099.1:0-10224 GCA_050011415.1 Dissulfurispiraceae bacterium
CTGAAAGGACTCATAGATACGGTGTCGTTCAAGGTGTATGAATCATACCTTGGCATTGACGAGGCAAAGAAAAACCTTGAGCTCTCCCGGTCAGAGTTAAAGGCCGCTGAAGAAGGAAAGCGGCTTGTGCAGGTCCGCTACGAGAACTCCCTTTCACCCCTTGTCGACCTTTTGGATACGCAGGCAAGTCTGGACCACGCGCGCGCCAATCTCGTGGTCAGGGAGAACGACTACCGTATTGCCGTAGCCAATCTCTGCTATGAAAGCGGGACCATTCTGAAAGACCTGAATATAGAATAACTATAGGAGGAAAACATGCGCCCTTTGTCTTTTGCTCTTTGCGCTCTGCTTTTTACCATCAGCTTGCTGTTGTCCGGTTGCAGGGACAAGATCGGGCCCGGCGCCACAACTGTTAGCAGGCAAACGGTAGAAGGAGTAACTGTTACAGCAGTTCACCCCTCTGAGGTAGAAGAATACTTTGAAACATCAGGCGCCATCAAAGCGAAAACCATAAGCCTGATTGCCGGGAGAACAATGGGCGCCGTCATCTCGCTAAGAGTGAAAGAAGGCGACCGGGTCCACGCAGGACAGGTGCTCCTGACAGTTGATGACAGAGATGCAGTCCAAAAAGTTATTGCTGCGGAAAAAGCTCTTGAGTCTGCGCGGCAAAACAAATCCCTGGCTGATATAACATACAGGCGCTACAGAAAGCTTTATGACGAAAAGGCGCTGTCACAGCAGGAGATAGATCAGATAGAGACCCAGAAAAACATCACCGAATTAGATTACGAGAGGTCAAAGGCATTGCTTAACGATGCACGGGTCAATCGTGATTTCACAACTATAGTATCCCCGGTCTCAGGCGTTGTAACTGAAAAGAAAATAGAGCGCGGCAGCATGGCAGTGCCGGGAGTACCCCTTCTTACAGTGGAAGATGTGTCTTCATTTATTCTTGAAGCCCCGCTTGATGAGCATCTCACCGGGAAAGTCAGGGCCGGGACGCCTGTCAGGATATTTATTGATGCCGGCAACCAGGAGTTGAAGGGCACAATCTCCGGGATTGTCCCCTCAATCGATCCCCTGTCAAGAACGTTCATCTCGAAAATAGCCCTCACAGGTCCTTCGTTGCAGACAGGGCTCTTCGCACGTGTAAAGATACCCACCGGCAACAAGATCGCTATTGTCTTACCGGACAAGGCAATAGTTGAAAAGGGAGAGCTTACCGGTGTCTATGTCGTTGATCAGGGTGGAGTCATTACATTCCGTCTCGTGCGGACCGGCAGTCATTACGGCAATACTATTGAAATTCTTTCCGGAATAAAAGCAAATGACCGGGTCATCATTGATAACATATCAAGGGCTGTCGATGGCGGCATTGTTGCCGGGATGAAGATACAGTGAAGCACTTAGGATTGGCCGGCCGTATAGCCGGGACCTTCATTAACTCCAGGCTGACCCCTCTGATTGTCATTGCCTCGCTGGTACTGGGCGTATTTGCAGTCATCGTAACGCCGCGTGAGGAAGAGCCGCAGATCGTTGTCCCGATGATTGATGTGATGGTCTCTTACCCAGGGGCCTCTGCAAAAGAAGTCGAAGAGCTTGTCACCAAGCCAATGGAGAAGTTCCTGTGGGAAATAAAGGGTGTCGAATACATCTATAGTATCTCAAAACCTGGCATGAGCATGGCGATTGTCAGGTTTTATGTCGGGCAGGAAATGGAGAGCAGCATTGTAAAGCTCTATAACAAATTGATGTCCAATTACGACAAAATCCCTCCCGGCGTATCAAAACCTCTGGTCAAGCCCAAATCAATTGACGAAGTCCCCATACTTGCATTCACGCTCTGGAGCAGCAGGTATGGCGGTTATGAACTGAGGCGGGTTGCACAGGAAGTTGCGGATGAGCTGAAAAAAGATGCCGACGTTGCTGAAAGTAATATAATCGGCGGTCAAAAACGGCAGCTCAGGATAGACATGGACCCATTGCGCCTTAGAGCGTACTCCCTCTCCCCGCTGCAGATTGCCGGCACGCTGCAAAAAGCCAACTTTGTGCTGCCCTCAGGTGAATTCCCTTCAGACAATAATGATTTCCTGGTTGAAACAGGTTCCTTTCTTAAGAACGCCCAGGATGTCGGGAATGTGATAGTCGGCGTCTCAAACAGCAGGCCGGTGTATTTAAGAGAAGTGGCAAATATAAGCGATGGCCCGGAAGAACCGTCCAATTATGTCTTTATGGGCTTCGGCCCTGCTGCTGAGCGTGACAATAAAGAAACTTTGAAGGGCAGCGCTGCTCATGGCAGCCCGGCAGGACAATACGAGGCGGTTACTATCACTCTATCAAAGAAGAAAGGGACCAATGCAACTCACATCGCAGAAAATGCCCTCAGGAAAATAGCCGCACTAAAGGGAACTCTCATACCGCAGGAGGTAGAGATTACTACCACGCGGAATTATGGTGACACCGCCAAAGAGAAATCCGACGAGCTTCTCGAACATATGCTCATTGCAGCCATTTCAGTGACAATCCTTATAGCGCTCGCCCTCGGCTGGAGAGAATCGATAGTTGTGGGAGTTGCCGTACCAGTTACACTGGCCCTTACCATACTGGTTAATTATATGCACGGCTACACACTCAACAGGGTCACTCTATTCGCCCTTATTTTCTCAATAGGTATTCTGGTTGACGATGCTATTGTGGTTGTCGAGAACATTCACCGCCATTTCAGGGCGAAATCTGTTGACCGGGAAACAGCAGTGCTTGCAGTCGATGAGGTGGGGAATCCCACAATATTGGCCACTTTTACAGTAATAGCAGCTCTTCTGCCCATGGCATTCGTCTCAGGTCTGATGGGCCCTTATATGCGCCCTATCCCCATTGGCGCATCAGCCGCGATGCTGCTTTCCCTGCTTATAGCTTTCATTATCAGCCCCTGGTTGAGCTTTATCGTGCTTAACGGGACGAAAAAAGGCAGTGAGGAGCATAAAGAAAAAGCGGAAAGCCGCTTCTTTGCCGTATTAAACCGCCTTTATGAAAAGAATTTGAGGGGGCTGCTCGAAAGCAGGAAAAAAAGATTTATGGGTCTCCTGCTTGTTCTCGTTCTCCTCGCAGGATCAATCATGCTCGTGCCTCTGAAACTTGTCACTGTTAAAATGCTCCCGTTTGACAACAAGAGCGAGTTGCAGGTCCTTATCGACATGCCCGAGGGCTCGGCACTCGAAGAAACTGCTGCGGTGACCCGGCAGATCGGCGAATACCTGAAAACAGTACCGGAGGTCACCAATTATCAGTCTTACATAGGCACTGCAGCACCGTTCAATTTCAACGGTCTTGTGCGCCACTACTACCTGCGTTCGGGGAGCAGCATAGCCGACATACAGGTCAATTTTGTCCCGCGGGATGAAAGAAAGGCGCAGAGCCACGACATTGCCAAAAGGATAAGACCCGAAATTAAAAAAATCGGGGACCGCTATAACGCGAGGATTAAGGTGGTTGAAATACCGCCCGGTCCTCCGGTACTGAGCACTCTTGTCGCTGAAGTGTATGGGCCTGATTTGGACGGGCAGATCGCAGCTGCAAAGAAAGTAAAGGAAATCTTCAACAAAACATCCGGTGTAGTTGATGTCGACTGGTATGTTGAGGATGACCGCCCAAAAATATCCTTCGATGTCGACAAGGAAAAGGCTTCTTATAACGGCATAAGTACCGAAACGGTTTCCCGGACGCTCAAGGCCGCACTGGGCGGTATGACTGCCGGGCTTGTCCACATTGAAAAAGATAAGGAACCTGTTGAGCTTTTTTTGAGGGCGCCGCTTACCGAAAGGGCAGGAGTCGACAAACTCGGAGCGATTGGAGTGCCTTCGTCTTCGGGTACCATGGTGCCTCTTTCCGAACTGGTTAAAGTAAATAACGGCATAGAGGACAAAACCATTTATCACAAGAATCTGAAACGGGTGGTATATGTGACAGGAGATGTTGCCGGAAGTGAAGAAAGCCCTGTCTACGCCATATTAAAAATGAAGGAGGCTGTAAGTAAAATTAAATTGCCTGATGGATACGAGTTGAAGCAGTACTCCTCTGTCCAGCCCTGGATCGAGAATACCTATTCCATGAAATGGGATGGCGAATGGCACATCACCTACGAAGTCTTCAGGGATTTAGGCATCGCTTTCGCAGCAGTGTTAATCTTAATCTACATAATGGTCGTAGGGTGGTTCAGGTCCTTCATCGTGCCTATTGTGATCATGGCCCCGATACCGCTTTCCCTTGTCGGAATTCTCCCCGGTCATGCACTTATGGGTGCGTTCTTTACAGCAACCTCCATGATAGGGTTCATAGCAGGAGCAGGGATAGTTGTCAGAAATTCCATCATACTGGTTGATTTTATCGAGCTTAAACTTTCAGAGGGGGCGCCGCTCAAAGAGGCGGTCGTTCAGGCCGGCGTTATACGGTTCAGGCCCATGCTTCTTACAGCGGCTGCAGTAGTAGTCGGGTCCTCAGTGATCCTCTTTGACCCCATTTTTCAGGGCATGGCAATATCGCTGATGGCCGGTGAAGTTGCATCGACGTTCCTGTCGAGAACAATGGTGCCGGTACTGTATTATAATTACAAATTAAGAATTACGAATTACGAATTGAAGAAACACGGCAATGAAACAAGAAAATATTGTGATAAATAAAAGCTACGCTTTTGCGCTCCGAATTATCGAAATTTATAAACATCTGACAATTGAAAAAAAAGAATTGGTTTTATCGAAACAGCTTTTACGAAGCGGGACATCAATTGGTTCTAATGTTGAAGAGGCAGTTGGAGGCCAATCTGAAAGAGACTTCTTTTCCAAGATGGCAATTGCTTATAAGGAGGCAAGAGAAACTCATTATTGGATAAGACTGCTACGTGACTCTTATTATTTAGATATTAAACTTGCGACGTCAGCATTAGAAGACTGCGAGGAGCTATTAAGAATTATAGGGTCGATAAATAAAACAACAAAAAATAAGATCAATAATTCTTAATTCTTAATTCTTAATTCGTAATTAACAAAAGGGAGGATGTAATGTATATCGCAAAGACGGATAGCTGGTATCTGGAAAGAATAATATGGCTGATAGCCGGGATATTTACTCTATCGAGCGCCATACTGGCATGGTTCCACAGCCCTTACTGGCTGATCCTCACCGCACTGGTGGGCATCAACCTCATAGTATTGGCGCTGACCGGATTCTGCCTCATGGCAAATATCCTGTACAAGCTGGGCGCAAAACCAAGACTGAACTAAAACATAGGTTAAGGTTGAGGCTAAGGTTAAGAAAGGAAAAAAACACCTGATTCTTAACCTCAACCTCAACATTGACCTTTATTTTAAGAAGGAGGAACTATGGCTGAGAAAAAATTTGTTTTCATCATTACCCACTCTTTTGACGATCCCGAAAAAGCGGCAGGCGCTCTGCAGCTTGCAACCAACATGAAGGCATTCGATGTCGTGCTCGATGTCTTTCTTATGGACAAAGGCGTGCTTCTCGCCAAAAAAGGATTCGCGGAGACTCTAACATGGCAGTACAAAGACGAGTTTTCACCTGTCGCAGCACTTGTCAAAACTCTCATTGAAGACTTTGGGGTAAAGTTCTATATCTGCGCGTCCTGCGTCAAGCATTACGGGCTTGACACAGTGGAACTTGTCCCCAACGCGGAGATTAAGCCCGGGGCCTTCCTGGGAGAGATGCTTCTGGAAAGACAGGGGTTGACGTTTTAGCCCGCAAGTTCAACAGGGACCTTCTGAATAGTCGGCAAAAGACTTGCTGACATTCTTCTTCCTGCGGATAAGGTCATTTTCCCTGACCCCATGCGGCACGCTCATAGTTATTACATCTTCATTCCTCGCAGAGGTTATGACAGCGCCTTCTTCATCAAGCATAGTATCAACGGTAAAAAGCATTCCCTCAAGACCGGGCGTAAGGGATTCAATAATGTCACCTTTGTCAAGCCTGTTCCTGAGTGCGATTTTAGCGGACCTGCCGTTCACTTCCTTCACAACTCCAACCAGTTCATGGCTCATGCGGTAGCTTTCACCGTCGAAATTATAATCTGCGTCCGGTTGTTTACCAAAGAACATGCCGGTGGTATATCCCCTGCTGCTGAACATTGAAAGCTCTTCAGCCCACCTTTTCTTTACGCAGTAAGGCACGCCGGCTTTAATAGCATCTATTGCCTCCCTGTAGACTTTGACCACACCGGCGACATAATTAATGCCTTTCATCCTGCCCTCGATCTTGAAGCTGTCTATGCCGGCCCCGGCAAGAAGAGAAAGATGCGGCAGCATGCAGAGGTCTTTTGAACTCATCAGATAAGTGCCCCGGCTGTCCTCTGTTACCGGGAAATACTCCCCCGGGCGCTTCTCCTCCACCAATGCATAGTTCCATCTGCAGGAATTGGTACATTCGCCGGTATTGGCCCCCCGCGCAGCGAGAAAGCTGCTGATATAACACCGCCCGGAATAGGATATGCAGATTGACCCGTGAACAAAAACTTCAAGTTCCACGGAAGTCTTCTGCCGGATTTCTTCTATCTCATCCAGTGACAATTCCCTCGAAAGCACCAGCCGCTTTGCGCCGCAGTCCTCCCAGAACCGCGCTGCAGCAGCATTGGTAATATTTGCCTGGGTACTGACATGAAGCGGAATGAGGGGCGCCATCTTTCTGAAGAGTGCAAAGAGTCCGGGATCGGACACTATAACGGCATCAGGAGAGATACCGGCCAGGTGCTCTATATGCTCTTCTATCAGCGGCAGGTCCCTGTTGTGCGGAAAAATATTGACCGTAACATACACGCGCACTCCCTGCGCCCTTGCATGGACAACTGCAGCGCGCAGTTCATCACCGCAAAAGTTTCCTGCTTTTCCTCTCAGGCTGAATCTCGAATCCCCAAGGTATACGGCATCAGCGCCGTAGTGGACCGCTGTATTCAGCTTTTCAAAATCTCCGGCAGGGGCAAGCAATTCGGGCTTTTTCACGCCAAATCCATTACCTGCATTTTTTTATGGCATTCTTTGCGAGCAGGTCGCACCGCTCATTCTCATCATGTCCGTTGTGTCCCTTGATCCACTCCCATTCTATTTCATGATCTCCGGAAGCATTAATGAGTCTCTCCCAGAGGTCCCTGTTGAGCACATCCTTTTTTTGAGAGTTCTTCCAGTTATTCCTCATCCATGCCCTGACCCATTCTGTCATTCCTTTGACCACATAGTTCGAGTCGGTGACAATCTTTACCCGGCACGGCCTCCTGAGCAATTCAAGAGCGCTGATGACACCTAACAGTTCCATTCTGTTATTCGTCGTCATCTCTTCACAACCGGACAACTCCTTTTCTTTTTCTCCCGATCTCATAATAGCCCCATAACCGCCGGCGCCGGGATTGCCGCTGCAAGCGCCATCAGCATAAATTTCAACAAAAGGCCTCTGACCGGTTTTCATATCATTATATTATAACAACAGGGAGTCAAACTTACGAGCTACTTCATTGCTTGGGCGACGTTGTCGTTGTCTTTGGGGAAAATAAAATAGAAGTTGTTGCCGTATTGGGTCGCCTCATAGCCGACAACACCTCCATGAATTTCGACCGCGTTCTTTACAAAGGTAAGGCCGTGTCCTGTGCCGGGCTTGCTGACCGAATTGGCGCCGCGGTATCCCTCCTCAAAAATTTTTTCCCGCTCATCCGGATCGATATGCGGCCCGGTGCTGAAAACATTGTATTTTACCCCGTCTCTGCCAGGTCCGAAATAATCCGTGATAACTTCACGGCCATACGCGATATATTTTTTTCTTTCTCCGCTGTCTGTAACAATTTCCTGGGCATATTTGAGGGCATTTGAGAATAAATTTGCGTATACTTGAGTAACGAGCCCCACATCCACAACGCTGATGACCTCCTCAGTGGGAAGGCCGCCGAACTTATCGTCGATATCAATGCCCATTCCCCTGAACTGGTCTTTAAACCGCTCAAGCTGCGGCTGGACAACATCCTGTCTGATATTGCAGGGCGTTGTACGCAGAGTAAGCCGTCCCTGGTCGAAATGGCTCCTCCGGAGCAATGTCTCAAGGAAAAGACTCATGTTCCTGTAATGCTCTTCGATGTTTTCGAATTCCTCATTCAATCCCTGGTTCACGTTCATGAGTTCCGAGAGCGCGGGCTCGATAAGGCCTTTGCAGTCAGGTTCGGCAGCCAGCAGACTGTCGAGCAGATGCTCTATTTCCCTGTTCTTTACTATCTTGCCTTTCAGCCGTCTCAGAAAAAGCTTATAAACCATATTGGGAACAATAATATTATGCTCTATATCGTTAACAAGAGACTTGATAAACTTCAGATGCTCGATGTTTTTTTCGTCGAGAAAACGGTTGTGAATATTGAAACCGATCCTGTTGGCATATTTTTCGAAAAAGAGCTCGCGGTGGGGGTCAACGCCCTTATCAGGATAAATTTCCAAAAGTCCGAGTACGTTATCCCGTGTTTTAAAAGGGAGCTGGTCGATAAGAGATTTTTTTCCCCGGATCGTCAGCACCAGGCTGCGGCTGTCGGTATGATAGGGGCGTTCTCCCGGCTGTAAGAAAGAGGGGGGAGCCGTATGCAGGGCGGGTCCGTCCTCTTCGGTCTTGGCGACTAACGCCAAACCATTCACTTTCGGTTCTATAACATAGAGTCTGGCTTCCAGGTCGAAGAAGGCGCCGGGGATGGCAGTACAAAGCGAGTAGAAATCCTCGATGCCGTCAAATTCCTGGGCCAGATCAAAAAAAGCCGCCAGCGCATTGCTTTCCGTCTGGGAGAAATCATAGTAGCGAAAATCGTTCTTCTTGCTCTCGATGCGCTCCCGAATGTAGGTCCACTTTGCCATGCGCGTTATCCGTATCCCTTCCCGGAAGGATTAACGTATGTTACTATAATTCGAACAGAAAAAAAAGCAACTAATTTACATTGTTATTCCATCGTCACTACTGTCACTCCGTTGTCTCCTTCTCCTGTCTTCCCCCTTCTGAAACCCTTCACAAGGGGGTGGCGCTCAAGGTGCTCCCTGACTGCCCTGAGCAGTATCCCTGCTCCAATCCCGTGAATAACTGTGACCTCGCTGAACCCGGCGAGGGAGGCGTGGTTCAGAAAGGGCTCAAGGTGCGAAAGCGCTTCATCAACCCTCATGCCCACGAGATTTATGCGCGAAGATACCTGAGTTTCCGGCGTTTGGATATTCGCGGTCTCCTGCCGCGCAGTTCCCCGTCTGCCGCGACGGTATTCAATGTCGGCCGCCGGCACCTCAACTTCTTTGCCTGATGTATTGACCTTAATGCGGTTATGCTTTAAATTTATTTCCACAACAGGGGCGTCGGCATCCAGTGATTTCACGTAGACCACATCTCCCTCCATGATCTCATCTATAGACAAAACCCCGAGTGCAGGGACCTCGTATTCCCTGACTTTTTCGGCAAGGCGCTCCTGTGTGTGTTCTGCATGTTTAATAGCCTCGCGTCTCTTCTCCCTCTCATTCTTCCTGGCATCTTCGAGGAGTTCATACAGCTCTCTTTTTGTCTTCGCAACAATTTCAGCCGCTTCCCTGTATGCATTTGCAAGCATTTCCTTCTGCCTCGCCTCTGCCCCGGACAGCGCGACGCCCAGAGCCGTTTTCAGCTCCTCTATTTCCAGCCGCTCCTTCCTGATTTCATCCAGTCCCTTTTCATAACCCGCCCTTTTTTCACTCAGGTCGACTATAAGATTGTCGAATTCAACTTTCAGGCCCCCGAGCATGGCCTTTGCCGAATCGACTATACTGTCAGGCAAACCATACCGGCGCGCTATTTCAAGGGCATGCGACTGCCCCGGTTCGCCTATTCTTAACCTGTACAGGGGGGTCAGGGTCTTCTGATCAAATTCCATAGAGGCATTCACCATGCCTTCTGTCCTGTACACAAAACCTTTTATATCCGTAAGATGCGTTGTCGCAAAAACAAGCGCCCTGCTTTCCCTAAGCGCGTTCAGAACAGCACATGCAAGGGCGCCTCCCTCGTCAGGATCGGTCCCTGTGCCGAGTTCATCAATCAGCACCAGAGCCCTCGCATCAGCAGCTTTAAGTATTTTGGAAATATTGGACACATGCGCTGAAAAAGTAGAGAGATTGTTTTCGATGGACTGCTCGTCCCCGATATCGATCAGCAGCTGATCAACCAGCGGGAAACTCGAAGCAGAAT
>JBEKJD010000100.1:0-10082 GCA_050011415.1 Dissulfurispiraceae bacterium
GGATAAGGATACCAGCCTCTGATTAATGTTGAGAAGACAAACGGCAGGATGTTGATAAACGGCGAGGATCAGGCTCCGAGCATGATGAACTTCACATAACTGGCAACTTCACATTACATAATTAATGTTGAGCTCTACATTAATTATGGCCGCATATAATTGATGCGCATCCTCTGCTTATTGCAAGCCTGAAGACATTCATAGGCGACACCAACGAGCCGGTCAAAGTCCCCAAACTGCACAGGTCTATAAACAGCAGTCTGTTTTTCACATTGACGCCCGTTACCCAGAAATGCTCCCTGTCTCTATCAACCTCTGATTCCATATTCAGGATTCCGCTTAACAGGTCTGCAACCGCTTTTGAACTGTTCAACGCTTCGCCTCTTTTGCATTCTTTGATTATCATTTTGTGTGTCCCTCCTCTATAACGTTTCCCCCTCGGCGGGGGGCCTTTCACAAATTCCAAGGCCCCCTGTCGCGGGGAAGCTTCAAAGATTCCCTTTGGAGTTGACAGCGAATGAAATGAGAGGGAAGTTAATAAAAATGTCGATGCGTCAAACCGAGTAGGCGCCGCAGGCGAGTCATGACAGGTTCCTGCAAGGGTTCTGGCGTGACTTTTGTTAGCGTCTACCGGAGAGTGCGAAAAAGGGATTTTCCGAAATATTGTCTTATGGGTTATTTCCAGTTTTCCTCCCGCCTTTGTGCCTGGCACTACTGCAGCGGATAAAAATCTGAATAACCCATGATGTGCTTAAAGCACCTACTGTTGGTTGACTAAGTGGCCGGGGTCCAGGGGGTAAGCTCCCTGGATGCATTAACCGGGGGGGAAAGATAAGGAAGGGGGATATCGCCGGCGCAAACGGTTTTGCCTTTAGTGGAGCGGAGCAGTGAGACGGTTTACGCTGGCGATTCATTGCGTGTGTAAAACAGTCTGTGTATGGAGCGGAGAGGTACGGCACCGCCGCTCCTGGAGCGTAATAGACAGGTTGTTTCACATTCCCTCGATGTTTTTTGCGTTAGTGCGATACTCCGCCGACAGGCTGAGACACAGGGTTTATGTGGCTCATCAGAGTAGCGCCGATCCCGATAGGGAAACGCTTATGGTATGTGTTAAAATGCTATTTACTTATGCCATGCATCGGAGTACTATAAAGCGATAAATCCTGCGAGATACTTATATCGCTAAGGAGAAGGATAAATATGCCAATCGACAATAGCATCAATAACAGAACTTTTGAGGAGCTTTTTACTAATGCTATTAATTTTGAGATACCTTTTTTCCAGCGGTCTTATTCCTGGGAAAGACAACAATGGAAACAGCTTATTGATGATGTATGGGAACAAATACTTCCAGATGTCCTTGAACAAATAGTTAATGATAATTCTGGAGAAAAGATAACAATGGGAAAACTCGAAAAACACTTGCTTGAACATGAACATTATTTCGGGGCTATTGTTGTCCTTGAGAAAACAAACTCACACCCCGCTCTAAAAAGTTTTTCCGTTATTGATGGACAGCAAAGGATAACTACAATATATCTTTTGATAGCGCTTGTGGTTGACTTGCTCAAAGAGAAAGAAGACCTCGATGAAAGCGCACAAAATTATATAAATACGCTTGAGGGTTTTATTAAAAATAGCATTGACCCTAAAGGAGATGACTACAGAAAATTAAAAGTCTATAGCAATAAAGGTGACCGTTATCCGACCTATTTAAAAATATTCAAGGAAAATCCTGAAAGCCCTTCGCTTCCTATTGATATGCAACTTTATGTTAAAGAGTATAATCAGATCGATGCTTTTTGGAATTATGCATTTAAGAAACTAAAATCTTACAGCGTATTGGCACTATTTGCTTTTTCACAGGCAATTCTCAAGAGTTTAAAAATTGTTTGGATACCTCTTGATGAAAAAAGAGACAACCCACAAGCAATATTTGAGGGGCTTAATGACAAAGGAATGCCGCTGTCTGCCATTGAATTACTCTGTAGCTATTTATTTAAACCCCTGATTGACGACGTAACAAAACAACATGAAAGTATTCATAACGACAAATGGTTGAAAAGCATAAAAAGGGTCGGGGGAGAAAAGAACTTTGAGTTTTTTCTCAGAAACCTTTTCTCTATAAATAAACCTAAGATGATCGGGAAGGACCGCAAGTTATATGCAAATTTTAAGAATAACAACAAGAAACTATCAAAGCAAATGGCATTTGATACAATAAATGAAATCGCTGATAACACAGAATTGTTCAATCAAATTATAAAACCTCACGATCCGAGCTGCAAGCACGCCAATAAGGAAATAAACGGCCTTCTGACTAAAATTGAACGAACAAGCATGTATTCTTCAATCCCCTTTATTCTTGCTGTATTAAGGGAACAAAAAGCTGGCAATTTAAATGATGCTGATACCATAGCAATTCTCAATATCCTCCTAGTGTTACTTGTAAGAAGAAAAGTTTGTGAATTAAAAACCACAAAGTATGATGTATTTTTTCCGTCCTTGTTGAGCAAGATAATCAACGAGCCTGACAAGGCAAAAGCATTTAAAAATCAAATATTGAAAGAGGATTTATCAGTTTCAGATCAGGAGTTCATAGATGCATTTATTAATAAATCACTTTACAAACAAACTGAACTTGAATTTATTAGATTAGTTCTACAAGAAGTTGATAAGAGAATGCAAAGTCACGGGCAATTACCTGACTATTCCTCTATCAATACTATTGAACATGTAATGCCGCAGACCTTAGATGCTGAGTGGAAGTTATACCTTGGTCCAGAGGCAAACGATGTGAATCTTGAAAGAATTAAAAATTCTATCGGTAATCTTTGCCTGATAAGCAGAGCGGCGAACAGTTTTGTTGGACAAGATCCATTTGAAAAAAAGAAAAATAGTTATACAGATGTCAGCGCACTGACAAGAGATTTGAAAGGCAGGACTGCAAAGTGGGACATTCAGGAAATTAAAAGGCGTTCTAAAGACTTAGCTGATAAAGCTGTTGAAATTTGGTCTTGGTAGAAAGATGTAAAAAAGATTATTGGCAATTTACAAAGTGATACCTACTTTTTAAAAGGAGTTAACATGCCCACAAAAGATGCCAAGACGTTAGAAATTGAAAACGAAGATGAACAAGCAGATGAAGTGCTTGTCGAGTATGATATTGCCACATATCCCTCAGACAATACGCTTGAAGTATTGCATAAAATGTGGGGAGATGGTAAGAAGGATATTACAATCCCGGATTTTCAAAGAGGATTTGTTTGGACGATCCAACAATCTTCTAAACTTATCGAATCCTTTTTAATTGGCCTTCCAGTTCCTCCTATATTCTTTTACATAGATAAAGAAAATAAAAATCTAGTGGTAGATGGTCAACAAAGAATATTGAGTATTATGTTTTTTTATGAAGGCTATTTTGGTCACGCAAGTCCGAAGGGCAAAAGACAAATATTCAAACTTACAGGTTTAAATCGTAAAAGCCCATTTTACAATAAAACGTTTAGTGAATTAACTGACACTGAACAGAGAAAAATTAATGGTTCCGTATTGAGAGCAATCAACATCCGTCAATTATCCCCAAAGGAAGAAAACACAAGCATATATCATATCTTTGAACGACTAAATACTGGCGGGACTCCATTAACTTCTCAAGAAATTAGAAATGTTGTTTTCAGAGGTCCATTTCTAAATAAATTAAAAGTGCTGAATGATGATGCAAATTGGCGATTGATTATTGGAAAAAAAACACCTGATAAACATCAAAAAGACGTTGAATTAATATTGAGGGTTTTTGGATTAGCGCATCACTTAAAAGAATATGATAAACCAATGACTGAGTTTCTCAATAAAACTGCAAGAAGGCATAAAGACTCTGAAGCGAAAGTAATCACTCAATTCGCTACTGATTTTTCTAAAGCTTGTAAGGTTATCAAAGATAAGATTAGGCAGAAACCATTTAATGTAAGAGGTCCTTTGAACACATCAGCTCTGGATTCAGTTTTCTGTACAATCTTGCAAAATTTAGATTCTATCCCCACAAACATTAATGGCAGATATGAAAAATTAATCACTGATAAATTGTTTGTGGACTATACTACTAAGGCCACAACAGATGAAAAAATCTTAAAAGAGAGATTTGCATATGCGAAAAGCAAATTGATTGACTGACGATGCTGTATACAGATAGATTTAGGGCAACAGATAATCTAATTGCTCATTTGACAACAGTTGTGGGACTAATAACCGATACGGAAATAAAAGCTAATTACGCTGGTTTTTTATCTGTCAGTAGCGTTACAGTTTATGAGTTAGCAATAAAAGATATATTTTGTGAATTTGCTGCAAAGAAACATAGAGTATTTGGAACTGTTATTGAAAAGCGTTTTGAAAAAATAAATGGACAAATACAAATCTCTGATTTAAAAGGCAAACATATTAAGCTTTTTGGAGATAAATATTTAAGAAAATTCAAGCAAAAATTGCAGGCCAAAGAAAGCAGTTTTTTATCAACTTCAAGAATTAGTATTTCAGCCGACTACGGAAACCTTATTACTTGTAGGCATAAGTATGTACATACTGGTTCTCCTACATTAACAATAGATGAAGTGATTGATTACTTCAAAAATGGTAAAGAAGTACTTCATTGTTTAAATGAAGCCATGAAGAGATAACTTGAAAGTGCTCCCAGGCTCCCAGATATTGTTGCTGGTCTAATAATATTCTATTTCAGATGTTATACTGAGTAATCGAATGGAAAACAAAGAAGCCAAAGCCCGTATTAAGATCAACAAGTTGCTCGAAGCAACAGGCTGGCGCTTCTTTTCGGAAGGGAACCTGCCCGCCAATATCTGCCTTGAGCCCAGCGTCACTATCAAATCAACTGATCTGTATGCCCTAGGCGATAATTTCGAGAAGACGAGCAAGGGCTTCATCGACTTCCTGCTGCTTGACGCCAAAGGCTTCCCACTCATCGTCCTTGAGGCCAAATCAGAAGACAAGAACCCGCTTGTCGGCAAGGAGCAGGCCCGCAAATACGCCAAGTCACAGAACTGCCGGTTCGTGATCCTCTCTAACGGCAACCTGCACTACTTCTGGGACCTTGAGCGAGGCAACCCTTACATAATCACGTCGTTGCCCACGCCGGACTCGGCGACCGGATACCAGAAGGTCACGCCCAACCCTCAACGTCTCGTCGAAGACAAGATCGGTGAAGATTACATCGTGCTGACCCAGCGCCCGAACTACCAATCCGAAGCGGCGTGGAAGAACGAGGCGGAACGCCCTGGCTATATACAGGCAAATAAACTTCGTTTTTTGAGGCCATATCAGTTGAATGCCATTTACGCCCTGCAGCGGGCTGTAAGGGAAGGTAAAGATCGTTTCCTGTTCGAGATGGCCACTGGCACCGGCAAGACGCTCACTGCTGCCGCTGTCATCAAGCTCTTCCTCCGTTCCGGCAATGCACGGCGCGTGCTGTTTCTTAAAAATCCTCTGAGCCTTGTAATATTTGAGAATCAAATATTATGCCGTCCCGTTTTCTACATCTCAATTTCGTAATCGTGCCCGGAATCCTTGCCGGAGTCGTATGAGTTGTGGCCGTGGTCGCTGTCATGTACGTGGTCCTGGCTGCTGCTGTGGTTATCACATTTGCTGCTGCTATGTTCTTCGTGTCCGGAGTCCTTGCCGTGGTCGTGTGTCTCATGGCGCGAATTGTCTTTTCCGTGGTCTGTCCCATGTCCCGCCTCATTAGATTTGACTGTCTCGTGTTCCGGGTTCCCTGAGATTTCATTTTTCCCAGTTCCAGACTTTTCAATTCCAGCGTGCTTGGCCTGTTGGGACTTCTCAAAGTCCAAGGTACTGCTTTTATGCTGTTCGTGTTTCATATCTTCCCGTAACTCTGCCTTATCGTCTGTGTAGATTTGGACATCCTGCTTGCCTCTGGACTGAGCAACGTACTGCGCGTTAAAGGTCGTGTCCTTGGAAGTGTAGGCATGCACAATGACGTTTTGCCATGTGCCGCCCTGGGATTTGTACTCGCTAACTGCGTAAGCGTGATCGATATAGTTGTATTGTGTGGAAGGGTTAATTTTCAGCTCCCTGCCGCCCTCCATTGTGGTCATGATATTACCCCGATCATCAATCTGCTTCACCGTGCCTATGTTGCCATTCTTAACGTCGAGACCCTTGTCATTTTTCAAAAATACAACCTTGTCACCTTCGGCAAACTGCTGCTCTTTTTCGGCATAAACATTCGTTATCTTGTCACCGTCTCTTCTCAAATCGATGCTATGCTCTTTCCCGGCTTTGTCCACTGCCATTACTGTATGAGCGCCTGGATCAATAGCAGTAACCCTGACCTCGTTGCCGTTTTGCATGCCCGGTAAGTTGTGGCCCTTGATGATATCGCCAGGCTGGTAGGATTGGCTCAAGTGCCTGCCAACGCCATCAATGTTCTTGGATTCCCTGACGGTAAAGGTGTGATTCTCGCCTTTGAGCTTACCTTCGGCTTTCAGCTCCTCACGTATTGTCTGATTGAGTTCGTTCCTGTCGGCATTGCGGGCAGTGATGATAACCGTATTTTTATGGTTGCGGCTCGCATAGTCCTCTTTTATCGCCTGCAGCCGCTCTCCGCGGTCGGCGATCTCGTGCACCTTGCCGCTGTTCTCCAGTCTGTCCATAGCTTTGTCTATTTTTTTGTCTGCAAGGTCTTTCATTGCAGCCTGGTATTCGGGACTGTCTTTCTGACGGATGTTTTCGGACATCCGTATCGTATTCATAGCGCCACTCTCCTGGAGCTTTGCGAACATATCACCCTGGTCAATGCTTGGGTTCTGCTTAGTGTCTCCGACCAAAACCAGTGTAGCCCCGGACTCCTTCGCGGCGTGTGTCATCTCCGACATTTTTTTACTGCCTAATGTGCGGGCCTCGTCTATAATCCATATCTGGTGAGGCTGGTCGCTGACCTCTGGCCTGGCGAGGAAACTGTCAACTGTTTGAGATTGGATGCCACTGGCAGATTGCATTTCAGCCGCTGCCTTGCCTTGAGGCGCAAATCCCCTGATCTCATAGCCTTGCTTTTCCGCAATCTCCCTGACAACATCGAGTGCAGTAGTTTTACCAACACCAGCGTCGCCCTGTATGCCTATAACCTTATCTTGAGAAGTTGATATATGCTCTATCCCTGCCCTCTGGTCATCTGTGAGTTTAAAATCAGGGTTAGACGTTTGCCTGGCGGCTTCGCTCTCTTTGATTGCAGCCTGTGCCTGCTCCTGTGTCATAACCTGCTCGGCCTTCCCCTGGCCGTCTCTGGCATAGCTCACAATATCTTTCTCGGCCTTTAAAACCTCCGGGGTCGTAAAAACCTGATCGTTATACTCTCGTCCGCCTTTAGCCTCGATGGTATGGCTCTCTGAAAGCTTGACGATATCCTTATCTTTGCTCATTTCCTCTATAGCCTGCTGCAGTTGTGTAATCGACACATCACCTCTGGACAATTCTGAACTGGTTTTTAAAATATCCTGGCCGGAAAATGTAGCATGGTTTTCTGCAAGGCCCTTTGCAGCTGTACTAACTAATTCGTATTCATTCATTTTGACGTATTCGGTAGACTGTTCCTTAGCCGCTACTGATGCCTTCTGTACACCCTGGGTGATATCCTCCTTGGCAAGTCCGACACTTGAAAGCCTTTCTTGAAACCGCTGGTCGATCTGCTCGCGGGTCATTGAAACTTTCTCCGGTCTGGTCTCGATGGCCGCTATTTGTTTAAGCTCCCCTTCGTTGGCGTTGGGATATTTTTCTTTTAACTCGGCAGCGTGCTCTTTGACATACTCATCAACCTGTCGCGATCTCTCACTCGTGGCCTCGATCGCCTTCTCCGGCACGCCGGCAAGTGCCGCATATTGCGTCTTACCGCTGTCACTGCTTTTCCACTCAACGGCAAGACCGGCCTCTTTCGCATAAAAGGCAAGCTGGTTCTCATACATTTTGGTGAGGATGTCGGAGTGGAATGCATCACTATGAAGCGCCTGCCATTTACCGCTCGCCTCGTTCCAAGTTTGGTTGAACACAACTAAATGCGAGTGCAATTGCACATCGCCCAGGCGGTTGACTTGGTGATCAACCTTCATTGCGAGGATATTGCCGGTTTTAACCGGCTCCGTCATGCCGCCCTGCGTCTGCCGGGCCTGTGCCAAATCGCTCTCAAAATATCGCATAACACCATTTACGGCTTTGTCTTGTATCTCTGTTACCTGTTTCGTGGCCTCCGGGCTTGAATGAGCATAGACAGTAAAACTTTTATCGGGGCTAAACGTCTGGTTGTATCCGGCTCTGTGTTCGCCGTTAACACCGGCCTTGACGAGCTGTTCGCCGGTAACAGGATTCCTGGCTTCCTTTAAATCACGGTAAACGACCTCCGTAATTTTCAGGTCCTGCGCTC
Source organism: Dissulfurispiraceae bacterium (assembly GCA_050011415.1). GTDB lineage: Bacteria > Nitrospirota > Thermodesulfovibrionia > Thermodesulfovibrionales > Dissulfurispiraceae > JADFXI01. Next base: position 8,444 of record JBEKJD010000100.1, read on the forward strand.
CCAGCTTCTCCCAGCCCGAACCGACTTTCTCTGGTTCGAGCTGCCGCCCCTGCTCGTCACGCAAATAGTAGTTATCTTTTTCATACTGCTTTAATGAATCGTACAGCGCTCCGCCTGTTACCATGTTTCCTCTTTTATTCCTGCCCTTCCTGCCGCTGCTGAGGTTTGGGCGGCAAAGGAAAGAAGCTTTTAATAAGCCGCTGCGTCGGCGTGGCTCCGGCCTCCTTCTCTTTCTGCGACTGCAGTGCTATGGTAATAGAGTCCTGCAGTTCATCTGCGAGCTGCTGCCCTCGATCATTGGCAGTATCGTAGACGTAATATCCGTAACAAACGATGACAGCCAATAGGCAAAGTTTAATTAAGTGCTTAAATATCGATTCCTCCATTCTTTAATACCTCCATTACTGAATTTTTAATAGGTTCGCTTCTCTTAAAGACACCTTCCACTATTCTAATGAAGAGTGTTTAAGCGCTGGCTTCCGTCTTCGCCTTCATGACAAGCGCGTCAATAACATTGTTAGCTGCTTTGACTGCCCTGAGCTTTCTTGCTTTCTTTGGAGGGCGCTGCCTCTTACAGGGCCCAGCTCCGCCTTGCTTAAGCCAGGTCTCGATCTCGGACCCCCTGAACCTTAAAGTCTTATGTCCTACCTTGCAATATGGGATACGGCGTTCGTGCACTAATTGATAGAGCGTATTGACTTCAATGCCCAAGGTTTTTGCCACAATATCAGGTTTTAATAATTGCTCCAATGTTTCTTTCACCTCCTTGTTGTTCGGAATCTCACGTTCTCACCATATAAATGCATTCGGAAAAGATTTTTCTAAAATTATCCATTCCGGCAATACCTACAAAGGTGGCCTGCTACTATTGTCTATCTGGTACTTCTCGCCACGCAGAATAACGTAGGTCTTCGAATCCCGAATGTCTCTATTCTTTCTCTTACTTTTTCGCCGCCCCAAAAACGATAGCTCACGAGAAAACGTGGCGGACGATAAGCCAAATACCTTGGCCGCTTCGCCGAGATCGAACCCCTCATCCAGCACCAGACGACACGCCTTCTGGACTGGCGGTGACCCGCTAGCAATGGCTTCCTCAATTCTTTCCCTTTGCTTTTTTCTCTGAATCTCATCATCCCAGTGGTAATCTGCGATATCTTCGCGCAGTTCGGCTTCGTGTGTGATTTTCCAGATGCCAAGATTCCTTGCTGCTTCGCTGAGCATGATGGGAATGAAATACCCGCGCTCGCGGGCCTTCAACCACGCCTCGACGGCCACGTCGCCAGCCATTTCGCCATAGACGCCTGCCCTCAGGGTAGCCCTGAGAATGTGGTGGTACTGTTTTTCTTGCTCCCGTGATAAAATGTTGGTGTTGGTGCCGTCCCGATCTGGGATGGTGCTGCCACCCTCTCCCCCCCGGCCTGGCAGCTGCGGGGAGAGGGCTTTGATATTTTCGCTTTTTTTCATATGACCCCCTTTTTTTAGATGATAGCACGATATTGAGGCCATGTCAAGCTATTTCATGCTATTGTTAATGAACTATTTATAAGCCTAATATTTATGACAATTAATGCTTGCATTTTAGATATGGTTTTCGTATACTGTACTCATGCTGGATCAACAAAAAATGCAGGCACTCTCA
>JBEKJD010000101.1:0-9984 GCA_050011415.1 Dissulfurispiraceae bacterium
CTTATAATGAATGCTGCAAAGGCATCCGAGGTCGCGGCAGGGTCTGCGCTGGCTGTAGACAGGACAATTTTCTCGGAATATATTACCCGTGCGCTGGAAGATCACGGTAATATTACCATCATCAGAGAGGAGGTTGCCGACATTCCCGAACCGCCTGCTATTATAGCGACCGGACCCCTCACTTCAGATGCAATGGCTGATGCGCTTAAGAAGCTCATCGGGGGAGAGCACCTCTTTTTCTATGACGCGATTGCGCCGATTATCGATGCCGGCAGTATAGACTACTCAACGGCATATCTGGCCTCCCGCTACGGAAAAGGGGGAGATGATTATGTGAACTGCCCCATGTCCGAGGACGAATACGGCACTTTTTTCGAGGCGCTGAAAAATGCCGACACAGTGCACAGGAGGGTTTTTGAAGATGCGAAAGTCTTTGAGGGGTGCATGCCTGTTGAGGTAATGGCGGAAAGGGGAAAAGACACACTAAGGTTCGGGCCGCTCAAACCTGTCGGCCTGCCGGACCCGAAAACGGGCAGGATTCCATACGCCGTTGTGCAACTGCGGACTGAAAACAGGCAGAGGTCGGCATATAATATGGTCGGGTTTCAAACGCGGCTGAAATGGCCGGACCAGAAAGAAGTGTTTACCACGATTCCTGGCCTGGAGCACGCAGAATTTCTGCGATTCGGGAGCATGCACAGGAACACTTACATCAATGCTCCCCTGCACCTCAATGCCGACCTGTCGCTTAAAGAGAAAAGTTGTCTTTACCTGGCCGGGCAAATCACCGGCGTGGAGGGCTATATAGAATCAACGGCAATGGGCTTGCTTGCAGGCATCAATGCCGCGAGGAGGATGTCGGGCATGGAAACGATCCACCCCCCGAAAGTCTCTGCTCACGGCTCGCTGATTGCACATATTACCGGTTCTGATCCTGCCCGCTTCCAGCCCAGCAACATCAATTTCGGACTTATCCCTGAGGTCAGCCTCACCCCTAAAATAAAAGATAAAAAACTTCGCCGGAAAATGACGGCTGAAGTTGCATTAAAAGAGTGGTCAGAGTATATTAAAAAGATTAGGTTATAGGTAATAGGTTATAGGTAACAGGAAAAACTTTTTTCAAAACTTTATCCATGACCCATTACCCATGACCTATGACCTATTAATAAGAAAATTTCTCAAATACCTCGAAGTGGAACGCGGAGCATCCGCTCATACACTTAGAGCGTATGAGCGCGATCTTAGAGAGTTCAGCGAATACTGCCCGGCAGAGCCGGCGCAGGTAGATATGATCGACATAAGGGGCTTCATTTCAGACCGCATTATGGGCGGCAAGGCAAAATCCACTGTTGCCCGAAAGCTGGCAACACTCAGGTCTTTTTTCAACTATCTTTACCAGGAAGGGTCTATCAAGATTAATCAGGCCAAACTTGTGCCGGCTCCCAAGACTCCGAAGCTCCTACCCAATTTCCTGTCGGTCGACGACGCATTCAAACTTGTTCAAACCCCGGAGGGCATTGGGCTCCTTCCGGTCAGAGACAGGGCCATCCTTGAATTGCTTTACTCAAGCGGGCTGCGCGTCAGCGAAGTAGCCGGCCTTACTGTGGATGATATAAATCTAAGGGAGGGCCTCGTCAAGGCGCGCGGAAAAGGAAAGAAGGAACGGATCGTGCCTCTCGGAGGTAAAGCCGTAGACGCGCTTAAATCGTATCTTATCGAACGTATGCTCTTTAAAAAAAAGAAGTCTGCTGCCCGCACCGACGCGGCCTTTTTTCTTAATCGGAGCGGTGTCAGGATCACCGACAGACAGATACGGCGTATCGTGGTAAAATATGCCCGTGCACTGGGAATTGGCGGCCAGATAGGTCCTCACACTCTGCGGCATACATTTGCAACTCACTTACTGGTTGGCGGAGCCGATCTCCGCTCTATCCAGGAAATGCTCGGCCACTCGTCTCTCTCGACAACACAGAAGTACACGCATCTCGATATCGGTCATCTGATAGATGTTTATGATAAAGCACATCCGTTTGGAGATGACAAAAACAGGTAATAGGTAATGGGTCATAGGTTATAGGTCATGGGAAAGGCTTCTTTAAAACCTATTACCTATTACCTATTACCTATCTTTTATGGAGGTTATATGTTTCACGGGACAACGATTTTATGTGTGAGAAAAAATAATAAAATTGCAATCGCAAGTGACGGACAAGTGACCATGGGCAACACGGTTTTGAAACATAATGCCAGGAAGATAAGAAAGATGTATAATGATAAAATCCTGGCCGGTTTTGCCGGAGCGACCGCAGATGCATTTACGCTTTTTGAGAAGTTTGAAGCAAAGATCGAGTCATACCGCGGCAATATCACAAGGGCTGCGGTTGAACTCGCAAAGGATTGGAGGACCGACAAAATGCTGCGAAGACTTGAAGCTCTGCTGCTTATAGCGGACGAAGAACATACCTTCATCATATCCGGCACAGGTGATGTTATCGAACCCGAGGGAGGCACGGCAGCAATAGGATCGGGCGGTCCTTTTGCCCAGGCTGCTGCGCAGGCGCTTTACGATAACACGGACCTGCCTGCTGCGGAGATAGTGAAGAAGGCGATGGACATAGCAGCGGATATATGTATATATACAAACAAGAACATCTCAATTGAGGAACTAAATGGATAATCTCATACCAAGGCAAATAGTTGCCGAGCTCGACAAATACATAATCGGGCAGGACAAGGCGAAAAAGTCGGTCGCCATTGCGCTGCGAAACAGGTGGAGGCGGCAGAGGCTCTCCCCCGAGCTCAAGGAGGAAGTGCTGCCCAAAAATATAATTATGATAGGTCCAACAGGCGTGGGCAAAACAGAAATAGCACGGAGGCTCGCGCGGCTTGCCAATGCTCCATTTCTTAAAATAGAGGCATCCAAGTTCACCGAGGTGGGATATGTAGGCCGCGATGTGGAATCTATCATAAGGGACCTTATGGAAATCGCGCTCAATATGGTAAAGACCGAGCACATGGCAAAAGTCCAGGAAAAGGCCAGGACGCTTGCTGAAGACCGGGTGCTCGATCTCCTTCTTCCGCAGCACAAAGCAGCACGCGCCGCGGCGCCTGATGAGCAGGAGAAGGAGAGCTACAATGAAACACGCGAGCGTCTTAGGGCCCAGCTTAAAGAAGGCAAACTCGACTCCCGCTATGTGGATGTTGAAGTTAAAGAAAAAATGATGCCCTTCGGTGTCGTATCCAATGTGGGACTTGAAGAATTAGAGATCAACCTTAAAGAGATGCTTGGCAGCTTTCTTCCCGAAAAATCAAAACGCAAAAAGGTCAGGATCACCGAGGCCCTGGCTATGCTTACCCAGGAGGAGGCGAATAAGCTTATTGATATGGAAAAAGTCACCAGGGAAGCACGGGAGAGGACCGAGCAGACTGGCATTGTTTTTCTTGACGAGATTGATAAAATAGCAAGCAGGTCCCAGGGGCATGGCGGACCGGATGTGTCGAGGGAAGGCGTCCAGAGGGACCTTCTGCCTGTTGTCGAGGGCTCGACAGTCAATACAAAACATGGCCCGGTGAAGACAGATCATATTCTTTTCATCGCCGCAGGAGCCTTCCACATCTCGAAGCCGTCAGATCTCATCCCGGAACTCCAGGGGAGATTTCCAATAAGAGTCGAACTGGAATCCCTTGGCAAGGAAGAGTTTATCAGAATTCTTACTGAACCGCATAACGCACTGACCAAACAGTACACTGCCCTTCTCGAAACTGAAGGGGTCATTCTTGAATTCAGGGATACGGCAATCGACGAGATAGCCGGCATAGCCGTGACAGTGAATGAAAAGACCGAAAACATCGGCGCAAGAAGGCTCCATACCGTGCTTGAAAAAGTGCTCGAGGAGGTGTCGTTCAGCGCTCCCGAAATTTCAGGGGAAACTATCATAATCGATGAGCAATACGTTAGTGAAAGGCTCAGGGATGTGGTCAAAGACGAAGACCTCAGCAGGTATATCCTGTAAAAAAAGGACACGGAGATAGGGGGACACGGCGACACGGCGAAAATGACAAAACGCCAAAACAACATAAAATGGAACTCAGGTATTTTTTTTCTCCGTTTCCTCGAGTTCCCGCGTCCCCGCGTCTTTTTTTTCTTTTCACCCGCGTCCCCGTTTCGTTTTTTACTTTTCACCGCGTCTTTCCTTCTGCTTGCCTCATGCTCAGGCAGGTATGCCGTTTCGCCTGATAGCGTGTCCTCGAAGTCGGTCAATAAGCCGTTTGAAATGTCATCCGGGCAGGAACTCCAGCCCCCGGCATTACAGGAGATGAAAGGCGAGCGGAAGCTCGCCGTAGCGTCATGGTACGGTCCCGATTTTCACGGCAAGCCTACATCATCGGGTGAGTTGTTCAATATGTATGCTCTGACGTGCGCGCACAAGGAATATCCTTTCGGGACCAGATTGCGCGTTGTTAATGTAAGAAATAACAAAGAGGTGGAATGCATAGTCAACGATCGGGGGCCTTTTGTCGCTGGTCGGGACCTTGATCTTTCTTATGCCGCCGCAAAAAAAATAGACCTCATCGGCAGTGGAACAGCCGCTGTCATCATCGAGCCTGCGGGCAGAGATATGAGCTATGTCAAATACGTCAGGTATGGAGCCACGGGTTCAGTTGCCACCATACAGATAGGCTCGTTCAGGGACGAATCCAATGCTAAACGCCTGAAGGCGGCCCTTGAACTTCGGTATTCAAACGTCTATATATTGCAGGCTACTGTCGGCGGTGTAAAGTATTACCGGGTGCGCGTCGGCAAGTTCACTGCCCGCAGCGAAGCGGCGACTCTGGGCAAGTCCCTTGCAAATGAAGGGTACAATGTCCTTATAACCAAATTTGAGCAACAGATATAAAGACAGGCAAAGGCAGAGGCAGAAGCAGAGGCTATATTTACTTAACTTTATGATATAATGACATTCAATAAAACAGACACTTGCAGAAATACGGTAATGGAAAAACTGATCGAAAAAGCAAACATTCTGATTGAGGCATTGCCGTTCATCCGGAATTTCTTCGGAAAGACCTTCGTGATCAAGTATGGCGGCGCCGCCCAGGTTGAAGACGAACTGAAAAACAGCTTTGCCCAGGATATCGTCCTTCTGAATTTCATCGGGATCAAACCGATAATCGTCCATGGCGGCGGCCCAAGGATCAGCCAAACCATGGAAAAAATGGGCAAAAAACCGACGTTTGTTCAGGGGCAGCGGGTCACGGACAAGGAGACCATGGACATAGTTGAGATGGTGCTGGGCGGCCTTATCAATAAGGAAATAGTCGCTCTGATCAACAGCCACGGCGGTAGGGCCGTTGGGTTGAGCGGCAAAGACGGCGGGCTGATTAAAGCAAAAAAGAAACTCCTTAAAAAGTCTGTCGATAAAGGCGAAGAAGAAATCATCGATATAGGACTTGTGGGAGAAGTCGAATCAGTCGACCCCGACATACTTGATTCTGTTGAAAAGGGTGGTTTTGTGCCGGTAATCGCACCAATTGGAGTGGGCGGCAAAGGGGAGGCGTTCAATATCAATGCCGATTACGTGGCATCCGCGATTGCTTCTTCTTTGAAAGCCGAAAAATTCATACTCCTCACCGATGTGCCGGGAATAAACGATAAAAAAAGAACCGTCATATCAACGATCACGAGGAAAGAGATAAAAAAGCTGATTGACAACGGAACTATTTCAGGCGGCATGCTGCCAAAGGTGCAGGCCTGCACCCGTGCCCTTGATGCCGGGGTGAAGAAAACCCATATTGTGGACGGCAGGATCAGCCATTGCCTGCTTCTTGAAATATTCACAAAAGAAGGGATAGGCACAGAAATCGTGCGTTAGAGGGTGATTATGACAAAAGAAGGATTTGAATACGAAAAACTGGGCCGTGACCGAAAATCGCTCAGGATTTCACTGTCCAACAGGCTTATCTACTCCCTGGGCAAGGACCCCATAACAGCCACTCACAGGGACTGGTTCCACACAGCGGCCTATGTTGTGCGGGAGCGGCTCATGGAGCGATGGATGGAGACCATGCGCAGCTATTACGAGGCAGATGCAAAACGGGTGTACTACCTTTCCATGGAGTTCCTGACAGGCCGGCTGCTCCTGAACAGCCTTGCAAACATGGGCTTTAGTGAGGAATGCCAGAGCGCCATGAATGATCTCGATCTGGATTTTGAGAGCATACGTGAGCAGGAAGAGGATGCCGCTCTGGGCAATGGAGGACTTGGCAGGCTTGCGGCATGTTTCCTGGACTCGATGGCTACGTTGGGACTTCCAGGCTACGGTTATGGTATCCGGTACGAATACGGCATGTTCAGACAGCGCATTGAGAATGGTTTTCAGGTGGAGCACCCCGACAATTGGCTGCGATACAGCAATCCATGGGAGTTTCCACGTCCCGAAGTCCTTTTCCCTGTGAAGTTTGGAGGAAGAGTGATACAGTTCAGGGACGAAGAAGGCAATACGCGATTTCATTGGGTAGACACCGAAGACGTAATGGCAATGGCCTATGACACACCGGTGCCCGGGTATGATACTAACACTGTAAACAATATGCGCCTGTGGTCTGCCAAAGCGTCCCGTGATTTCAATCTTAAATATTTTAATGAGGGCAACTATATTAAGGCTGTAGAAGAGAAAAACGAATCGGAAAATCTTTCCAAGGTGCTTTATCCCGACGATACTACCCTGATGGGCCGCGAACTGCGCCTGAAGCAGCAGTATTTCTTTGTTTCCGCATCGCTGCAGGACATGATGCTCCGCTTCACCAAATTTCATTCAAACCTTGATGAGTTACCGGATAAAGTGGCGATACAACTGAACGACACGCATCCGTCCATTGCAATCCCTGAACTTATGCGCATACTGATTGACGTCCATCATCTGGACTGGGACTGCGCGTGGGATATTACCCGGCGCACATTCTCTTATACTAACCATACCCTCATGCCTGAAGCACTGGAAACATGGCCCGTAAGTCTCTTTGAGACCATACTTCCGAGGCTTCTCCAGATTATTTACGAGATCAACTTCCGTTTTCTGGAGAATGTGCGACACAAGTGCCCTGGAGACGTGGACATTCTCAGGCGCATGTCGCTGATTGACGAGCAAGGAGACCGCAGGCTGCGTATGTCCCACCTGGCCATTGTCGGCAGCCATTGTGTCAATGGTGTCGCAGAAATTCATACAAAACTCATGAAAAAAACTATTTTCTCTGATTTCGACAGACTTTTTCCCGGCAAGATCATAAACATAACAAACGGCATAACGCCAAGGAGCTGGCTGCATCAGGCTAATCCAGCGCTCTCGGAACTTATTTCGTCACACATCGGCAGGGGATGGGTCTGCGATCTTTTCGAACTTAAAAAGCTTATTCCCCTTGCCGCTGACGCCGGCTTCAGAAAGCAGTTCCGGCTGGCAAAACTGGCAAACAAAGAACGGCTTGCTAAAATCATTAAAATGAGACTCGGGCTATTGGTAGACCCGACATCGATGTTTGATGCCCAGGTCAAGCGCATTCACGAATATAAAAGACAACTCCTGAATGTATTGCACATAATCACCAGATACAACCGCATACGCGAAGGCAACAGCGAAAATATGTCGCCGCGCACGGTTATCTTTGCCGGCAAAGCTGCGCCGGGCTACTCGATGGCAAAATTGATTGTTAAACTTGTTCACTGTGTAGCTGATGTCGTTAATAACGACCCAACGGTCGATACCCGGCTTAAAGTTGTTTTCATTCCTGACTATAATGTGTCAAACGCCGAGAAAATCATACCGGCGTGCGATTTGTCCGAGCAGATATCCACAGCAGGGACTGAGGCCTCAGGAACAAGCAATATGAAATTCGGTCTGAATGGCGCCCTCACCATCGGAACGCTGGACGGCGCAAATATTGAGATAAAAGACGAAGTCGGCGACGAGAACATATTCATATTCGGAATGACAACAGACGAGGTGTCCTCTCTAAGGGCGCACGGATATAATCCATGGGATATTTACCAGTCTGATGCAGGCCTTAGAAAGGCTCTGGACATGATCGCGGGAGGATACTTTTCTCCGGATGCTCCGGACCGCTTCAGGCCGATTTTCGATTCGCTTACCCGGACTGACAGCTTCATGCTGCTTGCGGATTATGGATCATATATAGAATGCCAGCAGCAGGTGGATGCCCTTTACAGTGATCCCGAAGAATGGTCCAGACGGGCTATTCTGAATGTAGCTTCAATGGGAAAGTTCTCAAGCGACAGGACGATCCGCGAGTATGCAGACCGCATATGGGATATTAAGTCCGTTAACCACTAAGGCGGGATATGTGTTTTTCTTGACACCGCTCATCTTTTAGTGGTAGTTTTTAGTTTATGCCCATCGACTACAAAGATACTCTTAATTTACCTCAGACAGGCTTCCCCATGAAGGCGGACCTCAGCCGGCGCGAGCCCGAGATCCTGAAATTCTGGGAAGAGAAGTCCATTTACCGGAAGATCCAGGAAAAGAATGCCGGTAACGGGAAATATATACTTCATGACGGCCCTCCTTACGCCAACGGCAATATACACATCGGCCACGCGCTTAACAAAATCCTGAAGGACATCATCGTTAAATATAAATCAATGCAGGGCTTATATTCTCCTTACGTGCCGGGCTGGGACTGTCACGGCCTTCCCATAGAGCTGCAGGTTGACAAGAACATGGGAGACAAGAAAGATCAGGTGGGCGTTCTCAAAAAAAGGCAGCTTTGCAGGGAATACGCAGCCGGCTTTGTCTCCGTGCAAAAAGAAGAATTCAAAAGACTCGGTGTTTTCGGAGACTGGGAGAAGCCCTACCTTACAATGTCTCATGATTATGAGGCATCTATAGTGAGGGAATTCTTCAGATTCGTCGAAAACGGGTCGGTATACAAAGGGAAAAAACCCGTCCATTGGTGTCCCTCCTGTGTCACTGCGCTGGCAGAGGCGGAAGTGGAATATGCGGAAAAAGAATCACCCTCGGTCTTCGTGCGCTTCCGGTTAATCGATGAAGATGTGCAAAAAAAACTGCCGCAATTGGCAGGCAGGAACCTTTACATAATAATATGGACAACTACACCATGGACTCTTCCTGCCAACCTCGCCCTTGCCGTCCATCCCGAACTCACATATGTTGCGGTTCAGGACGGAGAGGACATAAGCATCGTTGCTGAGGACAACCTCGCAGTTCTCAAACAAAAAGACATTTTAAAAGGCGACGTAATTTTAAGATTTACCGGCAGTGCATTAGAGGGGATGCGCTCCAAACATCCCTTCATTGAAAGGGAGTCAGGAATTGTCCCCGCTGAATTTGTCACTGTCGGGGAGGGTACCGGTGTTGTCCATATTGCTCCGGGTCATGGTGAAGATGACTACGAGATCGGACTCACGTACGGTCTCGATATATACGCGCCTGTGGACGACAGGGGCAAGTTCACCAAAGCGGTCCCGCAATTCGAAGGTCAGTTTGTTTTCAAGGCCAATAATGGAATTATCGAGTTGCTCAGGGAGAAACATGCTCTCCTTGGAGTTGAGAAGATACGGCATTCCTACCCCCATTGCTGGAGATGCAAAAAGCCTGTCATATTCAGGGCCACTGCGCAATGGTTCATATCAATGGAGAAAGGTGATTTAAGAAAGAAATCCCTTGAAGAGATAGAAAAAACCGGGTGGGTGCCTGCGTGGGGAAAAGACAGAATACACGGCATGGTTTCCGGCAGGCCGGACTGGTGCATTTCCAGGCAGAGGGCCTGGGGAGTCCCCATAACATTGATCACCTGCGATAACTGCGGGGCCTTTGTTCAGGACCCCGGACTGTTCGCCGCTATCACTTCACTGTTCGAGCAGCACGGCGCCGACATATGGTTTGACCTGGACTTAGCCGGACTTCCCGGAGCAGGCCAGGCCTGCGCACAGTGCGGGGGCGCTTCATTCAA
>JBEKJD010000102.1:0-16755 GCA_050011415.1 Dissulfurispiraceae bacterium
TAACATTACTGAAAAATTGACCAAACTGATGATAGGACCCGCGCATTTCCACATCAACGGGAATAACATAGACTTCATTGCTCGGATGGACACTCCTGGCCCCCGGCTTCCATGAAGCCACCTGCAACCCCGACTTCGTACCGAGTTCCGATACCCTCTTCAAAAGCCCAGATACCTCGTTCTCTTCGGGAAGCTGCATCTGCAACTCCGCAAGTTTGTCTACCAGCCGCTTATTCCCGGCCCGCAGCGCCGGCAGCGAGGCCGCCTGCTTCTGGAGCACGGCAATGTCGCCCATCTGCTTGCTGATTTCTTCTTCCAGCGTCTTTTTCTCATCGAGGGCAGGCATGACAAGAAAATAACCAAACAGGGCAATAATCAAAATGGGAGGCACAACAAGAAGCAAATTCTTCTGGAGCGGGGGAAGCGCTTCAAGCTTCGTACCCATTTGAGCCAAAGTTGCTTTAATATCCATGCCGGACTATACCTTCACTTTGAAATTGGCCCTGAATTTGTACACTTCGACTTTTTCGATCTCCCCTTCCTTGGATTCTTCGAGATACACGTCGGAGAGGTCTGCCGCTCTCTTTAAATTATCTATAAAAGATACAATATCGATATTGGAAAAAGCATTTCCTTCAAGGCTGATACCGCTTTCCTTGAATACAAGAGAAGTCAGCCAGACGCCGTCGGGGACCAGCATGCTCACTTCGTCGAGTACCCTGACAGGGACCGATTGGTTCTTCCTCAGTGTTTCTATAAGCGCACCCCGCAGTTCGAGTTCCTTGTTCAGTGCCTCAAGACTTTTTATTTCCTTGACCTTGATCGTAAGCTTCACGATAGCCGCCTTATTCGCCTCGCTTTGGTCACCTAATTGCGTCACTCTGCCTTTCACCCAGGCCGTCACACCTGCGGCAATGAGCAATGCCGACACATTTATTATGACAAGATATGGGACCAGGTTTCCCGGCCCTCTTGCCTTTCTTTTCTTTTTTGTTACCTCTAACAGATTTATTTTAATCATTCTTTGTCCCCGGCACGCCGCAGCGAAAGGCCTACAGCTACAGCGGCAATAGGCGCAACCATCCTGATAAACGCCTGGTCCAGTTTGTCAGGTATTTTGATCCTGGCAAATGGATTGGCCACATTCACATTAATACCGAGTTTGCCGGCCATCATTTCAGGAAACCCCTTAATGAGAGCAGCCCCACCGCTCAGGACAACCTCGTCCACATCTTCGTCACCGACACTGCTCCTGAAATACTCAAAAGACCGGGATATCTCTGTATAAATTTCATCTGAAGCACTCGCAATGGCAAGCTGCGCATCTTCAGGCGACACACCCGGTACGGATTGCCCCATTTTCAGCTTCTCGGCATCTTCACGCGCAATCCCGAGTTCGGTCTCCAGTTTCTCAGTATGATAATTGCTGCCCATTGCGCTGTCCCTTGTAAAAACTGAGCGGCCTTCGTTCAGAACGTTGATATTTGTTTTGCTTGCGCCTACATTGATTAGAGCAACATTCTTCCCTTCAGGACTATCGTAGTTCAGTTCATACATGTTGCTCAGCGCAAAAGCATCGGCATCCAGGACAAGAGGATCGAGACCGGCCATATCAACCACTTCCGAATAATCGGCAACTACATTCTTCTTGGCAGCAACCAGAAGCACATCCATATGGCCTTCTTCATCCTTTTTAGGGCCGACTATCTCAAAATCGATATTCACATCATTAATATCGAAAGGTATATACTGTTCAGCCTCGTATCTGATCGAGGCGCCGAGTTCATCTGCACTCATCGATGGTACTGATATTTTTTTTATAATTACCGATGAATGTCCTGATACACTGATGACCGCATCTCCACCTTTTGCGCCGGCCTTTTTCAAAACATCCCTTATAGAAGCTGCCAGCCTGCTTTTGTCCGTTATGCTGCCTTCGGAAATAAGGCCATGGTCCAGCGGAAACATGCTCATAAAAGAAAGCTCGTACCCCTCATTGGTATCTTTGAGCTGGACAGCCTTGATATAGCTGGAGCCTATATCAAGTCCTATAGGATTTTTCTTTTTAAATAACATCCATTACCTTACCTATTTATTTTTTTGCATATTATACAAATATATAAGAAATTTCTCCATTTTTTGTCCGCATAGTTGTCCAAATCTCATTAATAGCAAATGCCGTGCCTAATATCAGCCTGCCAGTCAGCAAAGGCAAAAACACTTTGAGTCATAAATTATATGGTCTTTCTCTGTCTGACAAATTGACAGGCCATTCCCAATCTCCGTCACAATTCTGACATTATTAGTCGGATATCAAAGGAAAAGCTTAATGAAGAAGATAATAATCGTCATGCCCGAAGTTCTTAGTCGGGCATCCAGTTCCTTGGTCTCATGGATTCCCGCCTACGCGGGAATGACAAGCAAAGAAATTGGCTTGCCACCTGATACTGTGCGTGTTGACAAGACAAATATATTGTGGTACATTCAGGACTGTAAAACGCGCGGCATAGTATCCTTGAGCCGGGAGAAAAGGAGAATAAAATGAAGAGAGGATTGAAAATTTTATTGGCGCTATCTCTTTCTGTTTTAATCTCGGCAGTTTTAATACAGTGTGGCGGAGGCCACGCACAGCAAAGTTATTCTCCTCCCCCTCCTTCGCTTGTATCGATTGCAGTTACCCCGGCAAATCCAAGCATTGCAGCCGGGACGACCCAACAGTTCACGGCCACAGGGACTTTTTCGGACACCAGCACTAAGGACATTACTGCTTTAGTGACGTGGAGTTCATCGAGAGCATCAGTCTCAACCATCGCCACCGGCGGGAATGCAACAGCAGCAACTGCCGGCACAACAACGATCAAGGCCACGTCCGGGAGCATCTCCGGTACCACTGTCCTGACTGTTACTTCAGCTGTACTTGTATCGATTGCGGTTACCCCGGCCAATCCAAGCATTGCGAGCGGCACATCAGAAAAGTTCACAGCCACAGGGACTTTTTCAGACAGTTCTACTCAGGATATTACGGCATCAGCCACATGGACTTCATCGGATACAACTGCCGCCACTATCGTCGCCACCAGCGGAAAAGCAACTGCAGTAGGCGCCGGCACAACAGCTATCACAGCCACGTTCGATAACATCTCCGGTTCCACTATCCTGACAGTTACTTCAGCAACACTTGTATCCATTGCGGTTACTCCGGCCAATCCTGGCCTTACTATTGGCACGACCGAACAGTTCACGGCCACAGGGACTTTTTCGGACAGTACTACTCAGAATCTTACGACATCAGTGACATGGAGTTCATCCAACACGACCGTCGCCACAATCAGCAATGCAATGAATACCAATGGGAAGGCCACACCTTTAACTACCAGCGGGACAACAACTATCACGGCCACATCAGGGAGCATCTCCGGCTACACTATCCTGACGATTACACCAAATTCTTCTACTTATGCAGTTGGTGTTAATCCATCAGGTATTGCCGTAGATGGCTCGGGTAATATTTGGGTGTCAAATTCCCGCAGTAACAACGTTACAGAGCTAAGCCCAACTGGTACGCCGGGCGGCCCGTTCCCTGTCAATGGCGTGGTCGGCAGCGGGCCATTCAACATTGTCATAGACTCAGCCGGCAATTTTTGGGTAGCTAACTATGATTCCAACAACGTTACGGAACTAAGCTCTACAGGGACAATAATAGGCACGTTTCAGGTGGGCCTTGGTCCATTGGGCATTGCAATAGACGCAGCCGGCAATTTGTGGGTGGTAAACCATGGCGGCAACAACGGTAACCCTCTTGGAAACACCGTAACAAAATTAAACTCAAACGGGACAACTCTCGGCACATTCCAGGTCGGCCTTGGACCGAACAGCGTTGCCATAGATTCTTCGGGTAATGTGTGGGTAACAAATTATGGCGCCGCCGGCAATCTCGGCAATACCGTAACAGAGCTGAACCAGAGTGGAGCGCTGCTTGGCACGTTCCAGGTCGGCAGCGGGCCCAAGGGCATTGCAATAGACCCCGCAGGCAATTTGTGGGTGGTAAACGCCGGCAGCGACACTGCTCCAGGCAACAGCGTTACAAAGTTAAGCTCAAACGGGTCCTTTATTAACACATTTACGGTTGGCAGTGAACCAGGCAGCATTGCCATAGAGACATCAGGCAATGTGTGGGTCACAAATTACGGCAGCACCACCGTTCCCGGGAACACGATTACAGAGTTAAACTCCGGCGGAACTGTGCTTATTACCATAAAGGTTGGAAATAACCCGGACAGCATTGCCATAGACTTTGCCGGCAATCTTTGGGTGGCAAATTACTACGACAACACTGTTACGTTCGTGAAAGGAGCTACAGCGGGAACACATTTCTCTCCGTATACCGGCCCAATCTGGCCGTAGTTATAACATAGAATCAGCTTCACGGATAACATTAGAATAGTTGACAATATTACGGTAATCTTATTATTATGGCTGCATTTGATAGTAAATATAGAGGAAAGAATTCTTGCAGATGAAAATAAATAGAACACTCATTCTTTTGCTGATAGTTGCATTCGTTGCGAGTTGCGGAGGTGGAGGCGGCAGCTCAAGTTCTTCATCTTCATCATCATCTTCTTCATCAAAAACGCTGGTCTCCATCGCTGTTACGCCTACTAACCCATCCATTGCTCTTGGGACTGCTGAACAGCTTACGGCAACAGGGACTTTTTCTGATAACAGCACACAAGACCTCACCTCATCGGTGACGTGGACTTCATCTTCCACGTCTGTCGCCACTATCAGCAACTCTTCAGGCTCCAATGGAAAGGCTTCGTCGTTATCTGCCGGTCCTACAACCATCACAGCCACTTTCGGGAGTATCTCAGGTTTCACTAAATTGACTGTTACTTCCGCAACGCTTGTGTCAATAGCAGTTACACCGCCCAGTCCAGGCATTGCCGCCGGTACCACGGAACAGTTCACCGCCACAGGTATTTTTTCTGATAACAGCTTTCAGGACCTGACATCATCAGTGACCTGGTACTCATCGTCTGCGTCTATCGCCGCTATCAGCAACACTGCCGGCTCTAATGGAAAGGTTTCATCGTCATCTTCCGGTACTACAACTATCACAGCCACTTTGGGGAGCATCTCAGGCTTCACTAACCTGACCGTTACTGCAGCCACACTTGCGTCCATTTCTGTTACTCCCACCAATCCGGCTATTGCACTTGGGACGTCAAAGCAATTTACAGCCACAGGTGTTTTCTCTGATAACAGCACTCAGGACCTGACGTCATCAGTGGCCTGGAGTTCATCTTCCGCGTCTGTCGCCACTATCAGCAACTCCGGAAAGGCTTCATCAGCAGTTGTGGGAACAACGACCATAAAAGCCATCTCAGGGAGCATCGTGGGCTCCACTACCCTGACTGTTAATCCTGTAACGCTTGTGTCCATTGCGGTCACTCCTGCTAACCCCAGCATTGCGATTGGGACATCCCAGCAGTTCTCGGCCACAGGGACGTATTCGGACAACAGTACGCAGGATCTTACGTCGCAAGTGACCTGGACTTCAGGCACGTCAGTCGCCACTGTAAGCAACGCGTCAGGTTCCAACGGGAACGCCACCTCGGTATCAGCCGGCACTTCAACTATCACAGCCACTTTAGGGAGTACATCAGGCTTTACTACCCTGGCAGTTAATAGTGCAACGCTTAAATCCATTTCGGTTACAGCCGGCAGTACGACCATTCCAATCGGGTTCCCTCAGCAGTTCTCAGCCACAGGTATTTATTCTGACGGCAGCACTCAGGACATGACCTCATCGGTGACATGGAGTTCATCTGCCACTTCTGTAGCTACAATAGCGGGTACCAATGGGAAAGCCACCTCAGTGGCATCAGGTTCTACAACCATCACGGCCACGTACGGAAATATCTCAGGATCCGCTACCCTGAAAGTTACTTCGGTTTCACTCGTGTCCATTTCTATTACGCCGTCCAACCCAAGCGTTGGGGTTGCGACTGTCCAGCAATTCTCAGCCACCGGGACGTTTTCGGACGGCAGCACACAGAATATTACAACAACAGTGCTATGGAATTCATCGGCTTTATCCACGGCCACTATCAGCAATGCATTAGGCTCCCAGGGGAATGCTACCGCGGTGGCTAACGGTACGACGAATATTACAGCCACATTGGGCAGTATTTTAGGCTCCACTACCTTGACAGTCAGCTCTTTACAACTTTCAGCTATTACGATTAATCCAGCCGTTCCGAACATCGCTCTTGGAACAAACCTTCAGATGACTGCCACAGGATCGTACATCGACCTAACTACAGGGTTACCTGTTAGTAATACAAAGGATATTACAGCATTAGTGCTATGGAGTTCATCGCTTCCGTCTGTAGCCTCTATCAGCAATGCCTCAGGCTCTCAAGGGTTTGTTACCTCGGAAACCACTGGCACGACAACTATCAAGACCACGTCAGGCAACATCTCTGCCTCAGTTACCCTGACAGTTACGCCTGCAAATCCTGTATCTATTGCAATTGCGCCGGCAAATCCTACTATTGTACTTGGGGCCAACGAGCAGTTCACAGCCACAGGGAATTATTCTGACGGCAGCACTCAGAACCTGACTGCATCAGTAGTCTGGAGTTCCTCGTCTACAAACGTTGCTACTATCAGCAATGCATCAGGCTCCAATGGAAAGGCTACTTCTCAAGCCGCCGGCGCTGCAACGATTACTGCAACATTAGGGAGCGTATCCGGTTCCACCACACTGACTATCACGTCACCAACAGGTACTGCTCCGTCATCTTATACTACGCCTGTCGTCGGTGTTCTTCCATCAAGCGTTGCCCTGGATGCCTCCGGCAATGTATGGGTAACAAATTTTGGTATTAACAACATGACAGAATTGTCGACAGGCTTGACTGCATCGGGCGGAGCGGTCAGTTCTTCTTCGTTGAACTCGTTCACAACATTTCCACAAGGCGCCTCTGCCGGCTCCGGTGTATTCGGCATTTCATTAGATTACCTTGGCGACATTTGGACGACAAATTATAATGCCTTCAATGGCGGCTATAAAATTTCAATGCTTGAACTCAACTCGCCGGGCTTTGACAACACCGGTTGTGCAACTGTACCAATTGGAACGTGTACATGTCCGTCAGCTTTTGCTTTAACAGGTCTTTCAACAGGCCCTTCAGGAAACGTATATTACCGATTTGCAGCCGGAAATAATCCGCTTGGCATGGCTATAGACGCCTCAAGCAATGTTTGGGTGGCCAATAACGGCACTCCCTCAAATCCCGGAAACACAATCACAAAGTTTGTTCCGGCATATTATTTTTACTCTTCCCTGAGCCCATGTTATGTGAACATCAGTAGTTTCACTTACAATGTTGGTAACAATCCATACGGCATTGCCATAGATGCCTCTGGCAATGTATGGATCTCAAATTACGGCAGCAACACTGTTACAGAGTTAAACTCCAGCGGGGCGCTGCTTAACACATACACCGTAGGTAATGGACCGCGGGGCATTGCCATAGACCCCTCGGGTAATGTCTGGGTCGCAAACTCGGGCAGCGACACCTCTCCGGGCAACACAGTTACGATGATAACCCCCTCGACCGGGACAACAACTAACTACACGGTCGGCACAGGGCCTCACAGCATTGCCATTGAGACCTCCGGCAATGTCTGGGTAACCAATTTCGGCACGACCACTTCTCCAGGCAATACTATTACGGAGCTGGTTTTCAACGGAAGCAACATACTAAGCAAAACCATTCCATTCACCGTTGGGAAAAATCCTGAAGGGATCTCAATCGATTTCTGGGGCAACGTTTGGGTTACCAATTACTACGATAATACCCTCACTGTCTGGAAAGGCGCTACAACAGGACCGCATTTCTCTCCCTACGCAGGCCCTATCTGGCCGCAGTAATATACAAGTATCCTTTCAGTTATTAGTGGCCAATAATCTATTCGAATAACCGTGGCAGTTCGTCATTGCACCCCAAAAAGTCTTTGACTTTCCGGGGACCCCGTCATTCCCCGACTCGATCGGGGAATCCAGACTCCTGTATACTCCGGTCAAGCCGGAGTATACAATCTTTGAATTGTTACCTGCTGTTCGCGTTTCACTTATAACGGCCGGTCTACTTTAATCGATAGGTCTTTCAGTTGCTTCGGTTCCACTGTTGAGGGAGCGCCGCTCAGAAGACATACGGCTTTCTGCGTTTTCGGGAATGCTATGACATCACGGATCGACTGCGCTCCGACCATCAGCATTACCAGTCTGTCCAATCCGAGCGCGAGCCCACCGTGCGGAGGGGCGCCATAATCAAGGGCATCGAGAAGAAAGCCGAATTTCATTCGCGCTTCTTCACCGGAGATGCCCAGGAGTTCGAATATTTTTTTCTGCACGTCACGCCTGTGGATACGGATGCTGCCCCCGCCTATCTCACAGCCGTTTAACACGATGTCATATGCCTTTGCCCTGAGTGATTCCGGCAGTTCACGATCATCTCCGACTGAAGCTGAGAGTTTGGCAATATCTTCATCCACGGGCGAGGTAAAGGGATGGTGAATAGCTACAAAACGTCTTTCATCCTCGTCCCATTCCAGCAAAGGAAAATCAATTATCCATACAAAGTTGAATTCATCTCTTATTAAGTCCAGACGTTTCCCCAATTCAAGCCGCATGCGGCTGAGCACATCGTGCACGACTTTCTCCCTGTCCGCGACAAAGAGCATCAGGTCGCCATCTGCTGCGTCAAGCCTTTCAGCCATTTGCCGGAGCACCTCTGCGGGGAAGAATTTTGCAATCGGCGAATCATAGCCGCCTTTTACCTTGATCCAGGCAAGACCCTTTGCGCCGAAAGACTGGGCCTCTTCAGTGAGCATGTCTATTTCTTTCCTGGAAAGACCCGCCATCCCCTTGCCGTTAATCGCCTTGACCCGCCCCCCGGATGCCAGGGCATCAAGAAAAACTTTGAATGATCCCTGCAATGCGAGATCGGCCATGTCACTAAGCTCCATTGCAAACCGCATATCAGGCTTGTCGTTGCCGAACCTTTCCATCGATTCAGTGAAACTGAGCCGCGGGAAAGGTGTCTGAATGTTTTTATTCAACACTTCATGGAAAAGTTTCGCAAGGAGCCTCTCGACAAGCGTTACGATATCTTCCCTGTCGATAAAAGACATCTCCATATCAACCTGCGTAAATTCGGGCTGCCGGTCAGCCCTCAGGTCCTCATCTCTGAAGCACTTGACGATCTGGAAGTATTTTTCCAGACCTGACACCATCAGTATCTGTTTAAAAAGCTGCGGAGATTGGGGCAATGCATAAAACTGACCCTGGTTGAGCCTGCTCGGAACAAGGTAGTCTCTTGCGCCTTCGGGTGTGGATTTTGTGAGCACAGGGGTTTCTATTTCAAGGAATCCCTGTCCATCAAGATAATCCCTGATCACCTTTGTTACCTTGTGCCGCAAAATAAGATTATGCTGCAACTCGGGTCTCCTCAGGTCCAGATACCGGTATCTGAGCCGTAAAGATTCCGAGGCTTCACCAGCTTCCTCCATCGGAAACGGGAGCGTTTCAGCCTCATTCAGGACAGTAAGGGTATCGGCATACAATTCGATCATACCTGTCCGTAGGTTGGGGTTCTCTGTCCCTTCAGGTCTCTTCCGCACGTCGCCTGACACTGATATGACAAATTCCGCTCTGAGGTCATGCGCGCCTGAGTGGGTTTCTGAAGAAACATCGGGACTGAACACGACCTGCACAATGCCGCTCCTGTCCCGCAAATCGACAAATATAAGTCCGCCGTGGTCCCTTCTTCTGAAGACCCAGCCTGCAAGCGTGCAGCGCGAACCGATGAATGTTGCATTAAGAGAAGGGGTCATACCCGCGAAGGCGGGTATCCAGTGCGCAAGCAACCACACTAAAAGAATGGATTCCCGTTTTCACGGGAATGACCAAAAGACGCTTTTCCAGACTCTTTATGAGTTTGACAACATTTAACATTTTTCAGCCTTTATCATCAGCACTTCTTCAGGCGTCAGGGGCCTGAATTCGCCTGGTTTAAGCTTGCCCAGTTTGAGACCGTTTATCGCGATGCGCTTCAGTTTCAGGACATCATGCCCAACCTTTTCCAGCATCCTGCGCACCTGCCGTTTCTTGCCCTCATGGACAATCACTTCCAGCCACTGATTATTTTCAGATGCCTTCCCGATCCTGATTCTTTTCACCCTTGCAGGCGCTGTCATCCCGTCCTCAATACGCACGCCGCGCCGGAGTTTATCCATACTCTTATCTTCGATCATGCCCTTGATCTTGACCAAATACGTCTTTGGAATTTCATGGGCCGGATGCAGAACGGCTTGAGCGAAATCACCGTCATTCGTTATAAGCAGCATCCCTTCGGAATCATAATCAAGCCTCCCGACAGGGAACACGCGGTATTTAACACGCTTCAGAAAATCCTTTATCGTAGGCCGGCCTTCGGGGTCCGAAAGGGACGTCACTACACCTTTCGGTTTATTGAAGACCAGGTAAACCTTCGGCTCCCTCCTCGTAAGAAGTTTACCGTCAACCTTTATATGGTCCCTGTCGGAATCAGCCTTCATACCGATTTCCGCCGTCCTGCCGTTGACGGTCACCCTGCCTTCATCAATAAGCTCCTCGGACTTTCGCCGCGAAGCTACACCCATTTGCGCCAGTATCTTCTGAATTCTCTGTTCCATAAATAAAAAGAAAGGTTATAGGTAATAGGTTATAGGTGATGGGAAAACTTATAAACGTTTATTCAATAACCTATGACCTATTACCCATAACCTATCACCTCGTTTGTTTTTACGTTTTTATTTCGACATACGCTTTATCGCGCAGCCCTTTTGTCCAACTTTTGATTTCAGCATTGAATTTGTCATTGAGCAGTTTTTGCCGCACCGCCTCGCGCAGTTCATTCTCTGATTTGAATATCCTCGCTTCATTTACCCGGACAATATCCATTCCGTCGCTTTTCAACTGAGGCTCGCTGATATCGCCGGGCTTAATGCCCGAACAGATTTTCAGGAACCCCGCCGACATATCGGATAGCCGTATGAAACCAAGCTCTCCGCCGCTCCGCGCACTCTGGTCCTCTGAATACCGGGCTGCAAGTTCGGCAAAGTTCTCACCGGCTTTCAGTCTTTTATAAAGGTCCTGCGCCTTCTGCTCAAGCTGCTTGTCATCGCCGGTCTTCCTGAGGAAAATATGGCTTATGTCATACCCCTCATTGTCTTTTGCAGCATCTTTATGTGAGGCAAGATACGAGTCGACTTCCTGCTCAGTTACAAGAATTTTGCTCCTGACTTCAGCGTCAATCAACCGGCTCAGGATTATCTGTTCCCTCAGCTTCTGTTTATAAGTTTCAAAAGTAAGACCTTCTTTCATGATTGTTTCATTAAACTTTTCGTCGGTCATGGAATATTTGCTCTTTATGTTTTTGACAGCCGTTTCTACATCGGCTTCGTTAACGGCAATCCCATCCTTTGACGCCTCCTGCAATTGCAGTTTCGTTTCGATAAGGTTTTCCAGAAAGTTCATTTGATTATCTCTGAAAAAACTCCGCCGGTCTTCATCCTTCATGGCCTTTACCTCATCGTTGGCGTTAAACTCCATCTCCCGGTATAAATCGCTCCAGGTGATGACCTCTTTGTTTACTATAGCCATCACCCGGTCAAGCAATATTGCGCTTTGCGCCGCTGACGCAAAAGCAACTGTAATAATACACACGCCCAATAAAAATTTTCTAACCATTACAACCTCCACATTTTTATGACTCTCGTAAAAAAGTCATAAGCCGGACGGTTTCGTAAAAAGTTCATAGGCAAGGCGCGCGAATCCGCAGGAATGAGGCGTACTTGTTGGTACGCCGCAGTGACTAAGGATGAAGCGCAACGCCCGGGGTCCCCGGCAAGTCGCAGACTTGCTGGGGTGGAACGCAGCATATGGACTTTTTACGGAACCGTTATATTTTAGCATATTCTCGGCAACTGCTCTCCAGTCAGCATATCTATGATACGCGTTCCTCCGATCGCTGTCTTTAGCAGTACCATTCCACGATTGCGGCTTTCGCCGCAGCAGACCTCGCCGATGACCGCAGCGCCGGAGCCAAGCGGGTGTCCTCTCATTTTTTCAAGAAGGCGCCCGGTATCACCGGGCGGAACGATGGCAATAAGTATTCCTTCGTTTGCCACATAAAGAGGATCAAGACCCAATAGTTCACAAGCGCCTCTCACTCCCTCCGGCACAGGCAGGAACTGTTCATTTATAGATATGCAGTGTCCTGATTCCAGGGCCATTTCTTTCAGCGTGGTAGCAACACCGCCCCTCGTCGGATCTCTCATCATGCGTATATCGGCCGATATGCTGAACATATCCTGAACAAGACCGTTCAGCGGCGCCGAATCGCTTATCACCGGCGGATCAAATGCAAGCCCGTTCCGCTCAGCCATAACTGCAATGCCGTGGTTGCCCATAGGGCCGCTGATAATCACTTTATCTCCCTCCATGATCCTGCGCGGGCCGAGCTCTCTGCCCCCGGGAATGATGCCGATTCCGGATGTATTAATAAACAACCCGTCTCCCTTCCCTTTGTCAACAACCTTCGTATCACCTGCAATAATGCGGACACCTGCCTTGCGGGCTGCTTCAGCCATTGATGCGATAATACGCCTCAAATCATCAACAGCGAATCCCTCCTCTATAATAAAGCCTGCGGTGATATAGAGGGGGGTTGAGCCTGCCACAGAGAGATCATTTACCGTCCCGTTGATTGCAAGATCACCGATATTTCCGCCGGGAAAAAACAGCGGGGATACGACATAAGAATCTGTTGTAAACGCGAGACTATGCCCACTGACTCCAAATTCAAACTGTACCCCCAAAATATCACGGATATCCTTAGAAGGGATTACAGCCGCATCACCAAGTTCACCAAGATCAAAATCAGGGGCAATGTATTCCCTGATCAGTTTATGCATAAGCTTTCCACCGCTGCCATGTCCAAGGAGAATACGTTCCATATTATTGCCGCTCATCCTGGGGCGGAGGAGGATAGACATCTGCCGGCTCCGAAGGCGCGCTTTCCCCTGAAGACCCAAGCGCGGTTATGCGGTAAGCAGTCCGTGAAATCAGTGCAACGTTATCTTTGAACGTGGGCGCGACAGTTTCTCCTATAAAGCTGAAGCTGCTTTCCGCAGCTCTTTTTCGATATATATGATAACGTACCACCCAGGTCTCCGGATTCTCATTCCATATAAGCACAATGCCCTTCGGCGCATACACATATTTTAACCCTGCCGGTTTTGACGGCACAAAGGCTGCCGGGTCCACAACAAGCGCTTCAGAAGGGAATCCTTCGTCTTTAATGTCAGTATCAAGGAGCGATCTTACAACATAGTATGAAGACGGTCCTGTTTGCACTATGTCCCTGTATAAGGGCCCGTTCAATGCGGCCTTGTTTAAAGGCCGCTGAGAGAAAACGTTTTTCACATGGCTCTTGTAAATATTGTATTTTACTTTCCCCGGCGCCCCGGTCCACCTGATTTCAACAGCATCGTTTTTCAATTCATAGGACAGTGCTGAAGGAGGCGGCGGAAGCTCGGCTGGAACTACCTTAAGCACCGGAGAGAAATCACTGATGACATTTCTGACGCTATACACCCTGATCCTGTAGAAATAAGCCTTGCCGGCTGTAAAATCCGTGTCGGCATAATGAGTCGCGGTCTCCGGAAGGAAAACAAGTTTATTGAATTCCCCGGGACTATTGTCCCCGGAAGCAGCGGCTTTCTCAACATAAAAACCCTTAATAATTTCCCGCATGTCGGAAGATACGGAATAGGACCACGAAAGCAGTATCGAATTCTCACGGTGCAGCGCCGCAATATTCCTGACCGGCGCCGGCTTAGCAAAAGTAGTAAGTGTAGGCGGTCCCTTTTTCCCGCAAGATACAAGCAAGATCAAAAGGGCAGCAAGAATGCATACGCGGACTGTTATCTTCATTTAAGCTGCTTCCTGAATCTTCTGATCTGCGCTCTGACTTCAATGGGCGATGTGCCTCCATATGACCTTTTGGCATTGACCGACTCGAAGGCGCTGATGACATCAAAGATATCCTCCTCTATAAAACGGGAAAAAGACCGATATGCCGCGATATCCAGATCATGGAACTGCTTGCCGCCATCAATGCAAAAGCGCACAATCCTGCCGGTGATTTCATGGGCAGTCCTGAAAGGCAGCCCCTTTTTCACCAGGTATTCGGCAATATCAGTTGCGGTGGAAAAAGCTGCATCACCGCTCTGCTGCAGTCTCTCCTTGTGAAAAGTTATACTCTTCAGCATCTCCGGCAGGATCGCAAGAGTAGCCGTGACCGTATCGACCGTATCAAAAAGCGGCTCCTTATCTTCCTGCATGTCCCTGTTGTACGTGAGGGGAAGGCCTTTCATAGTAGTAAGAAGACTCATCAGATTGCCGTAGACCCTGCCGGTCTTGCCACGCATCAGTTCAGCTGCATCAGGATTCTTTTTCTGCGGCATGATGCTGGATCCGGTGGCAAAGGCGTCGGACAGCTCGATAAAGCCGAACTCTTCTGACGTCCAGAGCACAATCTCCTCGGCCATCCGTGATACATGCATCATAAGCACCGCAGCACAGGAAAGGAACTCAAGAACAAAGTCCCTGTCTGAAACAGTGTCCATGCTGTTGTCTGAAACAGCATCGAACCGCAGCAGTGCCGCTATATATTGTCTGTCTACCGGCAA
Organism: Dissulfurispiraceae bacterium; assembly: GCA_050011415.1. Classification (GTDB taxonomy): domain Bacteria; phylum Nitrospirota; class Thermodesulfovibrionia; order Thermodesulfovibrionales; family Dissulfurispiraceae; genus JADFXI01. The sequence goes on from JBEKJD010000102.1 coordinate 14,809, forward strand.
CCCGGTGCCGGCAAGCGCGCATGCACCGAGCGGCAGGACATTAATACGCTTCAGTGAATCACCGAATCTCATCCGGTCCCTGTGAAACATCTGGGCATAGGCCATAAGGTGATGCGCAAGGAGCACCGGCTGTGCCCTCTGCGTGTGTGTATAGCCCGGCATGATCAGTCCCGGCATGCTTTCAGCCATATCGGCCAAAACTGTTTCAAGATTCCTGAGCAGAGTGAGCGTTTCCTCAACAACTGCCCTTACATAAAGCCGTAGATCAAGCGCCACCTGGTCATTGCGCGAACGGGCTGTATGGAGCATGCCGCCGGCATCTCCGATTTTCCTGATAAGCGCAGCCTCGATGTTCATATGAATATCTTCAAGCTCAGCACTGAACCTGAACTTGCCGTCCTCTATTTCCCGGCAGATATCCTTCAACCCCCTGACAATACGGTCAGCATCCCGTTTCGGTATTATGCCCTGTTTCGACAGCATCTTTGCATGAGCTATGCTGCCTTCGATATCGTATTTCCAAAGCCTCTTGTCAAACGATATCGACTCAGTATAATCCTCCAAAATTTTGGAGGTCTTTTCAGTGAACCTTCCTGCCCACGGCTTTTTCATGGTCTACTGGTGTTCTTCCGCTTTCATTTTCTGGCGCTCGGCTATGATCTTCTGGGCAATATGAGAAGGCACTTCTTCGTAATGGGAAGATTCCATCGAATATAGCCCCCTGCCGGACGTGATGCTCTGGAGCTGGTTCGCGTATGTCAGCATCTCCGCCATCGGCGCAAGTGCATTGATCTTCTGGTTCCCGCCGGCTTGCGGCTCGACCCCCTGGACCTTTCCACGCCGGGTATTCAGGTCACCTATAACAGTGCCGAGAGTATCTTCGGGAACAGTGACTTCAACTTTCATAATTGGTTCGAGAAGGACAGGCTTGGCATCCTGCACCACCTTTTTCAGCGCCATAGAGCCGGCTATCTTGAAGGCCATTTCAGATGAATCAACGGAATGGTAGCTGCCGTCATAAAGGGTGGCCCTTACGTCAACCATCTGGTATCCTGCAATGACACCCTCATGCATAGCCTCAACGATTCCTTTTTCGACTGCGCCCCTGTATTGCTGGGGAATGACACCGCCGACAATTCTATCAACGAACTCATACCCCCCTCCCCTCTGCAGCGGTTCCAGTTCAATCCAGCAGTCGCCGTACTGTCCGCGCCCTCCGGACTGTTTTTTATACCTGCCCTGCCCTTTTGCAAAAGCGCGTATTGTCTCCCTGTAAGGTATTTTCGGTGTCTTCATAGCCACCTCGACGCCGAACTTCCTCTTGAGTTTTTCGAGCGCAACCTCAAGATGGACCTGCCCCATGCCGGATAGGATCATTTCCTTGGATTCCTCATCGCGGGTGAAATGCAGGGTGGGGTCCTCTTCAAGAAGCCTGTTGATACCTACGCTGACCTTTTCTTCATCTCCCTTGGTTTTAGGGGCTATTGCATAAGAAATCAGAGGTTCCGCGAACCTCACTTTCTGAAGCTCGAGGGGATGGTGTTCTTCACATAAGGTATCACCGACGTTGGTGTCTTTTAATTTTACTACTGCGGCGATTTCGCCCGGCCCCACCGCCTGAGTCGTAATGTGCTTCTTGCCCTGAAGGTAAAAAACCTGGCCTATCCTTTCTTTCGCTCCGGTCAGAGAGTTCAGGACTGTCGAGTCAGCTCTCAATACACCCGAATAAACCCTGAAAATAGACATTTTCCCTGCATACGGGTCTGCAACGGTTTTGAAAACATAAGCAGTAAGAGGCTCTGTCTCGACCGGTTTTCTTTCCACCTCTTTGCCGTCTTTGGGGTTTTTGCCCTTGATGGGAGATATCCTGCTCATATCCTCAGGCGAGGGCAGACAGAGCAGCACTGCATCCAGCAGTTGGGGTGCTCCGACATTGAGAGTGGCGGA
>JBEKJD010000103.1:0-9835 GCA_050011415.1 Dissulfurispiraceae bacterium
AGCTTCTCGTGCTTGTGTTATATAACTTTTTTCCAAATCTTGATCTATGCTATTGATAAATCTACCCACAGAACTATTAGATATTGGATTATATAAGTTTGAATGCGCAACAACTCCCTTATACCGTTTATGATAGTTTTCTGATGACAGCATCTCTTGTTGAAATTCAACGCCGAGAAACCGACATACCTTATCAAGCTCATTTTCCGGGTCAGATACAAAATCTTCGTACCGGATCAATGTATACCTTGATCTGTCTTTCCCATATATCGAATTCAGATATAAATTACTATTGCACCAGAAGCGCGGGAAATATAAATCAAGATCAGACCCCCAACCTGTTTTATTGACAGACACCATTACGTCTCTTATATCTCTAACCATATGAATAACCTTTTTATCAGGTGACAGCCCACCTGTCTTCACAAGCATGCGTAGGTAATGAAGATCATTCGGTGACTTATCACCCGCTAATTTTGCTTTAGCAGCCCGGGCAATTTTTTCATACAAGGAATTGAGGATAGCTGCGGGGTGATAGTCACATGAATATATAATTTCATGTACTGTTTGGCCTTCAATATATTCGCCTATGCTGGCATTAAAGCCTGCTGAATTTACAATTAGTTTGCAAATCAAATCCCGACCAACATGCTCATCTTTAATTCGGTCAAATATAAATGCCATCGGAACAATAAAATCAGTCTCATACGGCACTACAATTTCTGAATGTGCGCTTAGACACTGAGCCAACAGTGTTGTGCCGGACCGCGGCATACCAAAGATAAAAAACATTTCTATAAATCTCCTACATTCACTATAAGGGTCCCCTCAGCATAGACTGTGGGGCAGATGAATGGCAACTTTCTTCATTGCGTATTCTCTTTTGCCCTGTAAATCCGATAAGCTGGATTCGGCGAATCAGGAAGGCGCTCAAAGTGATCCAGGATATATTGATAAATTAACGGGTGCGTGTTCTGGAATCTCAGTTCATCGCGCCCATCAACCGGCAGATCGGAAACCAAGGCAAAACCAGGCCTTGCCGTTTTTATTCGTTCAATCTCGGATAGCTGGAAGGCTTGAGTGCGAGGGGAAGTTACATAAATATCCCACATCGGCGACTTGCGTTCGAGCAGCGCGTAAGCGCCCGGCCAAAAAGGCACAGCAATAAACCTCCGCCCATTAGGAGAGTATGTATCAGCCAATTTGCGGAGCAGAGCAACATCACCTGCAACGCTCTGATCAACTACGAGATTGTTGCCGGAAATTTCGATATTCACCCATTGTTTGCTATTGTAACATTGCCAGCCCGGATGAAAGATGTGCGTCACCCATAGGCTTACTCCACACAGCATGAGCGCCAGGGCCCACATTACTTTAGGGGGCCGTGTGGCAAACAGTACCAAGCAACCAACCAGCAATGGAAAGATACCTTGAGCCAAGTGGCCCACATCAGCTCTGGAATAGGCAAAGTGAGCGTATGGCAGAGTTAGGAAAGATGCTGCGACAAGTGCAGGTGAAACCTGTTTTTTCTGAAATTTCTGCCAGACTACCCAGGCAACAGATAGCACGCCGAAAACTACGGTGGCAATGAAGCAAAAACCAACTATCACTCGGCGAATCGCTTCACCAAACGGCATTGAGGCAAAGTCCACTCGCCAAGGCCAGGGAACTGGAAGCGGAAAGTTTGTAGCTTTACTTTCAAACAGAAAGCGAATGCTTTCCCAAAATGCTGTGGCAAAACCAGGCACGAGCAACGCCATGAAAAGTATAGGCATAAAACCAACTGCGACTCCGGCTGTCCATAGCGCAAATCCCTTGATTACCCCGGGGCCTTCCACTTGCTTGATATTTAGCCAGACCATAACCCCAACACTGCCCGCAATGCCGTAAATACCGTGATTACGACCAAATACTGCAGCCAGCCCCACGCACAGGCCGGCAAAAAAATAACGTCGGCTTGTCGGGTTTTGAACCAGGAAAGCCAATACGCCGATTAATATAATAGACAGCGAGATATCAAAAAGTTTGTGGCGCGGGAACATCCACGCCACCAACGTGACAGCCGATAGGAGTAAATAAAATAAATTTTGTTTTTTTATGGTACGAGCGATCAATAATAGGCCGACGAATAACCCTATAACCTGAAAAACCGCAACAGCGCCACGCAAGGCCATGATACCGTTATCGCCCCACAAACGCATGAGCACAGCCGACCAGTAGTAACGCCCTGGATCATAGGACAGAAAATCGCGTATAGGGACCTCACCCGACATCACACACTGAGCGCCATACCAAAGGAAACCCTCATCCCGTAGGTTGAATCCCTTATTGCCCTGCCACATGAAATTCGTGACAACAACAAAGGTGGCTAAGGCCAGTATTTGAAGGGGGAGGATGGTATTTTCTTTAGGCTTGCTAAGCATTTATGATTCCGTCGTCAAATATCCAATTCTCATGGGCGGGGTGAACGCCCAGAACTCGCGGTGGAATTTTTTCCTGAACGGGTGCAGCGCCTCTTTGAGCCGGTGCTGCGGGCTGTCGTGAAGATGGTATTTCTTGCTCAGGTTCTTAACAGATATAGCGATATCGTTCATACAGTTAAGTGGTCGCGTATTAATAGTTAAGTTCTAAGAGCGGTAAGTATTTTTTCAAAATCTTTTGGCTTTACAATCTTTGTATTATGAAAAGGATTCAAAACAAGCAAATCCTCATCACCTGTAATGAGGTAATCAGCCTTTCCCTCTAATGCAGCCTCAAGTAGAAAATTATCCTTCCCGTCTCTACAGATATTTATCTTTTGATTTGGATATACAACAAGCGCATAGTTGTCCAGCATCGCAAAGAGAGTTTTCATTCTCCTCTCAGAAAAGATGTTTTTGAATTTTGGGCGATTTGATACATCGGCAAGTTCTTTAAGCATCTCATGTGATACAACAATTTTTATCTTTTTTGAAATTATCTTCTTGTCCAACTCTTGCAGCAGATTGCCAAGCAGGTAACTAATCCATATATTGGTATCAATTAGTACCTTCATATCTCTTTTGTCTTATAGTCTCTACCTCTCTGGCAATATCCTCTGTTGTTAGAGGATATTTTTTTGCAGAACCTCTCAATTCTGTCAGAAGACTCTTGAATCTTACAGCAAAAAGATCTTCTTCTAACAGGGTCAATACTTCCATTTTCTTTTCAGCAGACAAATTCATAACAGCTTTTTTAATTTTAGTTAAACCTGCATCCGGAGCGGCTTTTAACATTATAAACACCTCCTGCCGTATCTTTTTCTGAAGTCTTCCACCAGGATTGTCTTTTCGAGGTCAATGTCTTTCATACGTAAAATAAAATCTTCTCGTAACTCAGGCTCTTCAAGAAGCTTCGTCTTTTTATGATACCATAAAGACTTTGAATCGTGAAAAGTGAAAAGCTTATCATTCTTCATCATCGTTTCACTATTCACCTTTCACTATTCACCTTTCACTGTCTTTAAAGAACATCGGCAAAATGCGGCCGCAGGCGTAAAAAGATTGTGGCGCCGAGGGCGAAGACGACAAAGGTGACTCCCCAGAAATAGATAGTCATATGCCAGTGGGTCCAGAAGGGGACATGGTAGATGAAAGATTCTCTGTAGCCCTGGACAAGATAATAAGCAGGGTTGAGCTTAAAAACAAGCTGCGCTGTCGGCGACATGCCTGCGGTATCCCAAAAAATGGGGGTAAGCCAGAACGCAAACTGCAGGACGATATGTACAACCTGCGTCGTGTCCCTGGCAAAGACATTAATGGAAGAAGTGATCCAGCTTAACCCGAGAGCCAACGTGCTCATCGCCAAAAAATAATAAAGTGCCTGCGCCCAGTATATGCTGGGCGGCATCCTGTACAACAAAATTAATACGAGCAGCACAAGCAGGAAAATAAAGTGCGTTATAAAGGACGCAACCAGCTTTACCACCGGCAGAATGCTCAGGGGGAATACAACTTTTTTAACCAGATGAGTATTGGCAACTATGACGCTGGTGGAATTATTAATCGCCTCGGCAAAGGTGTTCCAGATCGCCAGGGCCGCAACAAGCCAGATAACAAACGGCACGTTGCCCTTTGGGGCGGAATGGAACTTAACGGCAAAAACGAACCACCAAATAAAAATCATCACCATAGGGTTGACGAAGGTCCAGAAAAAACCGAGAAGGGACCCCAGGTGCTGCGTCATAATGTCCCGTTTTGCCATTTCAAAGATCAGGAATCTCCGCTGGTACAATGTGCGAAGGAAGTTGCCGAAGCCGGTCAATATAAATATAACCCTGTCTTTCATAATTAGCATCAGCAATTCGGACAGCAGATGAATCTCTGAAGCATTAGCGTAGTTTTGAAACAGTTCTTGGCGAGTGAGCGTGAAACTGTCGCGAAACTGACCGAAGGGAATTTTGCGACTGTAGCGAGACGAGTCTTAGAACTGTCAAACCAGAAGTAGGTGCTTAAGCAACGGAGTGAGCAAAAGAGATTAATCTGATGTCTGAATTGCAGTCTCACAGGAAGTCCTTTTGATTAAGGAAGTCCAGCACCTTGCAAGTTGATTCCTGTATAGTCAGCTTATCGGTTTCTATGACCAGTTCCGGGTTTTCGGGTTCTTCGTAAGGGGCTGAGATGCCGGTATAGTTTGTTATAATGCCTGCCCTCGCCTTTTTATACTGCCCTTTGGGGTCACGCCTCTCGCACTCTTCAATGGAACACTTAACATAAACCTCAAAAAAATTGTCTCCGTCAAATAGTTTTCTGACTGCATCCCTGTCCTCCCTGTAGGGCGATATGAAGCAGGCAAGTACGACCAGCCCGGCATCTGCCATAAGCCTGGAGACTTCTCCGATCCTGCGGATGTTCTCTTTTCTGTCCTCTGCGCTGAACCCCAGGTTTGCATTAAGTCCATGTCTGACATTATCGCCGTCAAGGACATATGTTCTGATACCGCGGTCGAAGAGCTGTTTTTCTATGCCGTGGGCTAGGGTGGATTTGCCGGAGGCTGAAAGGCCGGTAAACCATACAAGCCCGCTTTTGTGACTGTTGAGACGGTTTCTGTCTGCTCTGTTGACAAGACATTCATGCCAGACTAAGTGATTTTTCTGCAAGCTACCGCCATTCAGGTCTTTTACTGGCCTGTCCATAATAGTTATTTAGGGCACATCTCATCATTCAGAACGAGATTGCTTCACTTCGTTCGCAATGGCTCAAGATTTATTGTGCTTCAAAATGGATAGCGAATGTCAAGCAGTCTTGACAGGTTTTGCATGTTATAATATAAAAATGCCGGCATGACAGACTTTTGAGACTTGGGCGCGTCAGGAATTTGGGTCAATTATGCTATGATGGGTTATGCTATCGCCTGCTATAACGGTTATAATAGTCAACCTGAACGGTGAAAGGTATCTGCGCGACTGTCTTGGATCACTGGCCTCGCAGACCTTCGGGGATTTTGAGGTCATCGTGGTTGACAACGGCTCTACAGACGGCTCACTTGATCTTATATGTAATGGTTTCCCCTGGGTGAGGATCATATGCCTCGCGTGTAATACGGGCTTTGCCAAGGGAAACAATACGGGCTTTGCAGCTTCTTCGTCGCGTTATATGGTCACTATGAATAACGACACCATCGCAGACAGCGGCTGGCTCAATGCATTGTTCGAGGCTGCCGAATCAGACCCTTTGGTAGGGATGGTGGCCTCAAAGATATATCTTGGAAGAGAGGGAAAAGAGTTGGATTCCGCCGGGATGCTGATATACCCTGACGGAATGTCGAGGCAGAGGGGAAGAGGCGAAACAGACAGCGGACAATTCGACAGCATTGGGGAAGTGCTTTTTCCGAGCGCTTGCGCCGCCCTTTACCGGAGTGAGATGCTGAAGGCGATAGGCTATTTTGATGAAGATTTCTTCTCCTATTGTGAGGACGCAGACCTCGGTTTAAGGGCCCGGCTGGCCGGCTGGAAGGCAGTGTTCGCTCCACGTGCGATTGTCAGACATTTGTATTCACAGACAGGCGGACAATATTCCGCATTTAAAGCATATCATATTGAAAGAAATCGTTTCTGGGTGCTCATTAAGGATCTTCCGTTATCGTTTATTTTATTATTCCCTGTTTATACCATATGGAGATACATTGTTCAGATTTACGGACTCATAACTGGCAGGGGCAGCGTTGCGAGGTTTGCCGAGGGCAGCGGAAGTTTAAGTCTTATCGGTGTTGTGCTCAAGGCATGGGGCGGCTCCATTGCCGGACTGTCTGAGGCGCTCAAAAAAAGAAAAAGGATTTGGAGTTCAAGACAGTTAGCCGCAAGAGAATATAAAAACCTTTTGAATATGAATACAATAACAGCCGCTGAACTTATGCTGAGGGACTAAGTGCTCGAATGCCACACCATATTTATGAACTGGAGCACTCAATGAAAATACTTGTAATCGTCCCGGCGTATAATGAAGAAAGATGCATCAGGGGCGTAATCGAAGACCTCAGGGACAACTTCCCGGCGGGAGATATCACTGTGATAGACGACGGCTCACAGGACAACACATCAGCCATAGCAGACAATCTCGGAGTCAGGGTCACAAAACTGCCTTACAACCTCGGGATTGGCGGGGCCATGCAAGCAGGGTTCCTCTATGCCCGTCAGGAAAAATATGACGCCGCCATTCAATTCGACGGAGACGGGCAGCACCATGCAGACCAGATCGAAAAGATACTGAAGCCCTGGCTGTCGCACAATGCCGACCTCGTTGTAGGATCGAGGTTTCTCTCTGACGGAGGATTCAAATCATCAGTGCAAAGAAGGATAGGCGCAAAAATACTCTCCTTTGTAGTTTCCGCTATCACAGGGCAAAGGATAACGGACACCACATCAGGCTTCCGGGTTTACGGCAAAAAAGCAATCGAATTTTTCTGTTCGCTCTATCCTGAAGACTACCCTGAGGTGGAGGCCTTTGTCCTGGCCCATAAAAAGGGGCTGAAGATTGTAGAGGTGCCGTCTGAAATAGGGCCGCGGACCGGCGGCAGGTCGTCGATAACAATATGTGAAGCTGTCTACTATATGGTCAAGGTCCAATTGGCAATATTTGTTGATTTGATGAAGAAAATAGATTAGTATAAAAACTGTCATGGATATCGTCCAGATCATAGCTGTAACAGTCAGTGTCTCTATATTCATAACCGTCATAGAACTCATAAGGCGCAACCACCTTAAAGAACGGTACGGCCTGATATGGCTTGCCGCTTCGATAGCTTTAATGGTCTTTTCCAGCTCCAGGAAACTGCTTGCACTAATATCAAACATGGTCGGCATATATTACCCGCCTTCGTTCCTGTTCCTGCTTTCAATTGCGTTTCTGCTTGTCCTGCTCCTGCACTTCTCGACAGTGATTTCCATGTTGAGCAAAAAAAATAATCGGCTTGCCCAGGAACTCGGAATAGTGAAAGCAAGGCTCAGCGCACTGGAAAAAAAACAGCTTCAGAATTGAAAAAAGAGAGGTGAGAGGTAATAGGTCATAGGTAATATGCAAAAAAATGGTTAAGGAAAGAGAGTTTCTTTGTCATTTCCTATGACCTATAACCTCTCTTCTGCATAGCTTTTCACCACTTCTTCAGCGCTCCCAATCATACGCACCTGATGGTTTTCGATCCAAACCACCCTGTCGCATATATTTATTACGGATTGCAGGCCATGGGAAACAAAGACAATGGTCACTTTATTCCTCTTAAAGCTTTCCAGCTTGTCCATGCATTTTTTCTGAAAATCCAGGTCCCCTACTGCAATCACCTCGTCTATAAGCAGTATCTCGGGGTCGAGGCTCGCCACAACAGAAAATCCGAGGCGCATAATCATGCCCGAGGAATAGGTGCGCAGCGGCTGGTTTATGAAATCGTCCAGACCTGCAAATTCGATAATCTCTTCCATTTTGCGCAGCACGTCAGCCCTGGTCAGTCCCATGAGCACGCCGTTCAGCACAATATTCTCCCTGCCCGTCAGCTCACTGTTGAATCCCGCGCCTAATTCAAGAAGCGGTGAAACCCTCCCCTTCACCTCAATCATTCCTGCTGAAGGTTTCAGGACGCCTGCGATCAGACCGAGTGCAGTGCTCTTGCCCGCCCCGTTCTTCCCTATTATCCCGAAAGTCTCTCCCCTGTTGACCTGGAAAGATATTCCTTGCAGGGCTTCATAGCGATGGTTCTTTAACTGGCTGACAGCGCGGGGGAAGTGAAAGAGGAAGTTCTTGATCCCTCCTGTAATATGGTGGTAGAGGGGATAGCTCTTGCTGACGGAATCGAATATTATGGCAGGCTCGCTCACAAGACCTCGGCGAACTTCCATGCCAGTTTACTGTAGACAAAATATCCCACTGCATAACAGGCGACAGCATATGCGAAACTGACCGCCAAAGTCTTGGGGTCAAGCGCGCCGTGGAGAAAAAGGTTCCGCCAACCCACCATAAGAAGCGAAAGGGGATTGCAGTAGATTAGAGACCTGAATCGCTCCGGTACCATAGTCTCCGGATAGATTATGGGAGTACAGTAAAACAAAAGGGTTATGAATATGCTGGTGAGCCTCTCAAAATCCCTGAAAAAAAGATTGATCGAAGAGACAAGAAGGGCGACCCCATAGGTCATAATAAGCTGGATGGCCAGCAGCACTGGAATCCCATAGAGCCACGACAGCGAAGGCGACTGGTGATATACGAAAAGGAAAACAACTATTACAGGCATCGAGAGGATAAAGTGTATCATGTCCTGGAGTACAGTGGTGAGAGGGATGATATTACGGGGGAAGTTCACCCTTTTGATAATAGAGGCGTTGGCCAGGAATATCGTGGGAGCTGCGCTTACCGAGGAACTGAACCACTGCCACGGAAAAAGACCGGCAATAAGGAAGAGGGTATAATCCTCCATCTGTATCCTCATGACTATCTTAAAGGCGATGAAATAGACAAAAGCAAAGGCAAGCGGATGGGCAACAGACCAGCAGTAACCGAAAACACTGCTCTTGTACCTCACCTTCATCTCTTTCTGCGTCAGGACTGCGATCAGGTCCCTGTAGTTTTCAAAACTCCTCATTTTTCCCCGCATAACCCCAAATTATCTTGTATTATAACACAGATGATGTACTAAGAGGGTGATGAGAAGTCTCTTTTTGTTGTCATTGCGAGGGCAAAGCCCGTGGCAATCTCTTGTGCCAAAGGCTGCGATTGCTTCGCTCCGCTCGCAATGACATCGAAGATTTCCTGGAGTGGACTGACATATAAAGGTTACAAGTTAGGGCAGTATACTTAATCTGTCATATTGCCGCTTCATCCAGTTCCCTTGCATCTCCAACCTTCGCAATATTGCCGTTCTTCTTGAGATAGACGACCTCTTTCAGCATCGCGTTCTGTATCATCCTTCTGCACAACAGGCAGGGCTTGCCATCGGCAAATGTGTTGTCCTCTTCAAAACCGGCAATATAAATAATTGCGTCCTTCATCCTCTCAGGCGAGCCATTGACAATTGCATTCTGCTCTGCATGCACAGCCTCGCACAACTCATATCTCTCACCCGCAGGGACATTGAGTTCCTTTCTGCGGCAGGTCCCCTTGTCAATACAATTGACAGAACCGCGCGGTGCGCCGTTGTACCCCGTGCTCACAATAACATTGTCCTTGGCAATTACAGCCCCATAGCGTCTCCGCAAACAGGTGGAACGCGAGGCGACAACCTTTGCAATCTCAAGGAAGTATTCATCCCACGACGGTCGATTCATAATGCGGGGTCGCCCGGCATCTGAAGGTGAGAGGTTGTGAAGGTGCGAGGGTGCGAAAAATCCCAACTT